>NZ_JBHFKZ010000054.1:0-37081 GCF_042879375.1 Photorhabdus sp. RM323S | reverse complement strand
TAGCTTTGTGTGATGAAGAATGACACAGAGTATTGTGGGTAGGAAGTCGGACAAAATCGCTGAGAGTGATTTTGAACGCTGCGGAAAGCGGCGGGCGGTCCGAAGGGCGAACGGCAGAAAGGCCGTTCGTAAACTGCCTTAACAGGTATTAAAGTTTTATGTTGTGGTAACAACATAGAAGGCAAGAAATTCGGTGGTGCGGTAGTTCAGTTGGTTAGAATACCGGCCTGTCACGCCGGGGGTCGCGGGTTCGAGCCCCGTCCGCACCGCCACTTAATTTCCAGAGAAACCCTGAGAGAAATCTCAGGGTTTTTTTCTGTTTATAAATTATAAATATTAAAATCAATAATTTTCTTATTATATTTGATAAAATCAGATAGCTTTAATATTATTTTCTGCATTGAAGAGGTTTTTCACGTGGTAAAGAAAACCTATGCAATAAGATATGTCGCTGGGCAACCGGTTGAACGCGTCTTTCCGATGTCAACTCATCAGCTTGGAAGTTCATTACCTGTAGGTATTCCTTTGATTACTGATACAAATGAGTTTAGGGTTGTTGTATGGAATATCTACAAACAGCAGCGTCCTTCATGGCGAAAGGTTTTGAAGGAGCTTACTAATGAAAGCCAGTTAATTTTATTGCAAGAAGCGCAGACAACCCCTGATTTAGTTGAATTTGCTACTTCAAATTATCTGACAGCTGATCAAGTTCCCGCATTTTTATTGCCTCAACATCCCTCTGGTGTAATGACGCTAGCAACTTCTCATCCTATCTATTGTTGTCCATTGAGAGAGAAAGAGCCTCTTTTACGTTTATCTAAATCAGCTCTCATCACTGTTTATTCTTTACAGGATAATCGCCAGTTAATGGTTATTAATGTACATGCGATAAATTTCAGTTTTGGTGTGGATGTGTATAGTCGTCAGTTGAATAATATTGGTGTTCATATTCGTTTACATAATGGCCCGGTAATTATGGCTGGTGACTTTAATGCATGGAGTAAGCAACGATTAAATGCTCTTAAGCGTTTCACCGGACATTTACATCTTAAAGAAGTATCTTTTGCTGATGATTGTCGAACAATTGCATTTGGAAGACCTTTAGATTTTATTTTTTATCGGGAGTTAAATGTAGCTAATGCTATTGTTATGCCTACAGATGCTTCTGATCATAATCCTCTTATTGCAAATTTTTATTAATATTTTATTTTAAAAGTATGTTTATCTATTTTTTATGAAAGATTATTATTTGATTTTTAATTTAACTTACTGAAAGTAAATGCAATTAATTGTTTGTTATGTATAAGTGGATTTATATTTCAAAAATAAAAAATTATTCTTATTAAAGTAATATATATCATCATTGCAATTTAGAAAACGAAATACAATGATATAAATAGATTGAAATTATTTAATTTACACTGATTAATAAAATAATATTAAGATATTAGTTATATCATATTCAGATGAATAAAAATAAATGCCAGATTATTCTGGCATTTATCAGGATGTATTATTTAATTTGATGAGTTTGGGAGGTATTTTTCTTTATGCTAAAGAAATAGGTAATTGACAATAAGGCTACCCATGCGACTCCCACAATTAATGCAATACGGGTTTTCTCAAAATAGCCCAGTAATACAATAACGAATACCATAAAGATAATTGTTAATATTGGTGCTATTGGCCACATAGGAACAGGGAATTTTAATGTTTTAACTTCTTCTTTGCTCATTTTGCGGCGCATAGCAACCTGAGAAAGCAGGATCATCAGCCATACCCACACAGTGGCAAATGTTGCGATAGAAGCAATGATAACGAAAATTTCGTTTGGAAGTAGATAGTTAAGAACAACGCCAATCAGCAGGACGGCCGACATAACGACCACCGTCATCCACGGTACGCCATTACGGCTCAGTTTGGTGAATGTTTTAGGCGCTTGCCCTTCTTGGGCCATGCCATACATCATGCGACCGGCACCAAAAATATCGCTGTTAATTGCAGAAACTGCGGCAGTAATAACCACAATGTTAAGAATATTAGCCGCAGAATTGATACCTAAGCTGGAGAAAATCTGTACGAATGGACTCCCTTCCTGACCAATTTGATTCCACGGATAGATACACATCAGAATAAACAGGGTCAATACGTAGAACAGCAAAATACGGAACGGAACAGCATTGATTGCTTTTGGAATAGTTTTTTCGGGATTTTTAGCTTCGCTGGCAGTGATACCAATAACTTCAATGCCACCAAAAGCAAACATCACAATGGCAAGTGAAGCTATTACACCACTGATACCATTAGGCATAAAACCGCCATATTCCCATAGACTGGAAATGCCGGTTACATGGTCTGTTTCCTGACCGAATCCATATACCATGATAGCCATGCCGCCGATAATCATAGCGATAATTGCGGTAACTTTCACAATAGACAGCCAGAATTCCATTTCGCCAAAAATCTTCACATGGCAAAGATTAATTGCGCCAATGAAGCAGACAATACTCAGCACCCAGATCCACTGTTCCACATGAGGAAACCAGAGCTTCATATAAAAGCCGAATGCAGTAACGTCAGCCAGGCAGACAATCAGCATTTCGAATATATAATTCCATCCGGTTAGAAATCCGGCCAAAGGGCCGAGGTAATGGCTGGCATAGTGTGAAAAAGAACCGGCTACTGGGTGGTGAACAGCCATTTCACCTAATGCACGCATCACCATAAATACGGCTGCCCCGCCGATTAAATAAGCGAGTAATACGGCTGGGCCAGCTTGCTGGATAGCAGCTGCGGAACCATAGAACAGCCCTGTGCCTATTGCGGAACCTAATGCCATAAAGCGGATATGCCGCCCGGTTAGACCCCGTTTCAGCTGAGTTTCATTATTCTGCATTATTTATTCCTGTCACTTTCTCAGTGCTAGATATATTTTAAGCACACAATGCCCCGACAAGCCTCATATTAGCCGGGCGAAGCAAACCCTGTACCTTACCATAAAGATTGATGTCTGCGGGATAGATATCTGCAATAATGCGTTCTTATCTAATGAAACCAGAGATTTTTATGTTTTACCCGATTAACGAAATATTCCAGACATTGCAGGGAGAAGGTTTTTTTACGGGAGTCCCGGCAATTTTTATTCGTCTGCAAGGGTGTCCTGTCGGTTGTAGCTGGTGTGATACTAAACACACTTGGAAGCAAGAAGCTGAAAAGCAGCGGATGTTGGAAACTATTTTACTGAAAACGAGTGAAAGTGATGAATGGGGTGAAGCATCACCTAAGCAAATTGCAGCACTGTTTGTTCAACAGGGGTATACTGCGCGCCATGTTGTTATTACTGGTGGTGAGCCTTGTCTTTATGATCTTGTTCCTCTGACCGAAGAGTTAGAAAGCCTTGGTTATCAATGCCAGATAGAAACCAGCGGCACGTATCATGTTAAGTGTTCTTCTGCCACTTGGGTGACAGTTTCGCCAAAAGTTAAAATGCGTGGTGGTTATCAGGTATTGCAGCAAGCTTTGCAGAGAGCTAATGAAATAAAACATCCAGTTGCACGCGAAAGAGACATTGAAGCACTGGATGAGTTATTAGCGACATTGGATGACAACTCATCGCGTATTATTGCATTGCAACCTATTAGCCAGAAAGAAGACGCTACCCATTTATGTATTAAAACTTGTATTGCGCGTAATTGGCGGCTTTCTATGCAAACACATAAATATTTGAATATTGCCTGAGAGAAGATTACTGCACTGGAGGTTTCCTGGTGCAGTAACCTGTTTCACTTTCCGCGGAAAATACATCCTGCGTTACAGGTTTCTTTCACCATAACGGCACTGAGTTGTGGAACTGAGGGCTTTACTTTAGCCCAAATCCAGGCTGCCAGTACTTCGCTGGTTGGGTTTTCCAGCCCAGGGATATCATTCAGGTAGTGGTGATCTAGCTGTTCCCAAATGGGTTTAAATACAGCTTTTAGATCAGCAAAATCCATAATCCAACCACTATGAGGATCGACCTCCCCGGTAATTTCCAGCCGAACCATAAATGAGTGCCCATGCAGGCGTCCGCATTTATGGCCGTCTGGAACATGTGGCAGGTGGTGGGCGGCTTCAAACTGAAAATCTTTAAAAATCGTTGTGCTCATAGTGGTTCTCCCTGACTTCAAAAAACCCGCTATTCTACCTGATCTTCTGAATTAAACCCGGTTTTTTCCTTTTTTTGCAATTGCCCTTATTAACTGTTTTATAGATATATTAAATCTGTAAATATGGTTAGGCGTTTTGGTTATTTGATATTGCGATAGTTTCTTTAAATAGTGACAAGTCACTGAGATAACCTTACTAACTACCCCTATTTATTTTCTTTACTAAAGATAACCGACATTGGTAATCGTAAAGGGCTGCACAGGATAATGAGCATAAAACCACCTTCAATTTCACTTCTGCCAGTTTCGCCTGAACAACTGGCGCGTTTGCAATCGGCAATTGGGGATTTTTCACCGAATCAGTTAGCCTGGCTGTCTGGTTATTTTTGGGGAATGATGAATCAACAGCCAAAGGTTCAGTCCGTGGCTCCAGCGATTCCGGTACAGGAGACGATTACATTAATTTCAGCTTCGCAAACAGGTAATGCCCGTCGTTTAGCTGAACAGCTTCGTGATGATCTGTTGGCAGAGAAACTCAATGTCAATCTGTTCAATGCCGGTGATTATAAATTCAAACAAATTGCTCAAGAGAAAATGCTCATCATTGTCGCTTCTACGCAAGGTGAAGGAGAACCCGCCGAAGAAGCGATTGCATTATATAAATATCTCTATTCTAAAAAGGCGCCGAAGCTGAGTGATATTGAGTTTGCTGTTTTTGGTCTGGGTGATACTTCTTATGAAAAATTCTGTCAGGCAGGAAAAGATTTTGATAATCGTCTGAATGAATTGGGGGCTCAACGGCTTCTGGAGCGTGTCGATGGTGATGTGGAATATCAGGAGGTGGCGGCTCAGTGGCGTAAGCGGTTAACTGAAATCCTGAAACAACGTATTCCTGCGCAGACAAATACGGTGATTACTTCTGTACAGAGCGGGTTGGTACATGAAGTTTTTTCAACTTCTTATACTAAACAGGCACCATTGACAGCGGCCTTAGCAACCCGTCAAAAAATAACGGGCCGTGGTTCTGATAAAGATGTTCGCCATATTGAAATTGATCTGGGAGATTCAGGTCTGCGTTATCAACCGGGTGATGCTTTGGGTGTTTGGTTTAAAAATGATCCGGCTTTGGTGGATGAATTGTTGAATCTACTCTGGTTGGAAGGAACAGAATTAGTTGAGGTTCATGACCAGAAATTACCATTAAGGGAAGCTCTGATCAGCCATATTGAGCTAACCCAAAATACCAGCTTAATTGTAGAAAAATATGCTGTGCTGGCAAAAAATGAAAAATTACTGTCTCTGATTGCCGATAAACAGGCATTACAGCAATACGCTCATAATAAACCGATTGCCGATATGGTAAGAGAGGCAGCTTCTCAGCCAGAAGCTCAACAGTTTATCGATTTACTGAGACCTTTAACGCCAAGGCTTTATTCAATTTCTTCCTCTCAGGTTGAAGTCGAAAATGAAGTTCATATTACAGTCGGTGTTGTTCGTTATGAAATTGATGGCCGGGCTCGCACTGGCGGTGCATCCGGTTATTTGGCAGATCGCTTACTGGAAGAGGGCGATATTCGTATTTTTATCGAGCATAACGACAATTTCCGTTTGCCTGCCGATCCGCAAACACCGGTCATCATGATTGGGCCGGGAACCGGAATCGCTCCATTCCGGGCATTTATGCAGCAAAGAGATGCAGATGGCGCTGAGGGGAAAAATTGGCTGTTCTTTGGTAATCCACATTTTACGGAAGATTTTCTCTATCAAGTGGAGTGGCAGCGTTACGTCAAAGATGGCCTGTTGACTCGTATTGATCTGGCGTGGTCCCGCGATCAGCAGCATAAAGTTTATGTTCAGGACAAATTGCGTGAACAGGGCCAAGAAGTATGGCGTTGGATAAAGGAAGGGGCACATCTGTATGTATGTGGTGATGCAAACCGCATGGCGAAAGATGTGGAACGTGCATTGCTGGATATTGTTTCTGAGTATGGTGGCATGGATACCGAACAGGCTGATGAATTCTTAAGTGAACTGCGCCTTGAGCGCCGTTATCAGAGGGATGTGTACTAATGAGTGATAAACAATATGGTCCTTTGATTGTCGAAGGTAAACTGGCTGATAGTGAGCGTATGAAGCAGGCAAGTAACTTCCTGCGAGGTACAATCAGTGAAGATTTAACCAATGGCTTAACGGGAGGTTTTGCAGGGGACAATTTCCTGCTGATTCGCTTTCATGGCATGTATCAGCAGGATGATCGTGATATCCGTGCTGAACGGGCAGAGCAAAAACTGGAGCCACGCCATGCGATGATGTTGCGCTGTCGTCTGCCGGGAGGTGTTATTACACCGCAACAATGGTTGGGTATTGACAAGTTTGCTGAAGAGAACACTCTGTATGGAAGTATCCGGTTGACTAACCGTCAGACATTTCAATTTCATGGCATTTTGAAAGGGAATGTCAAACCTGCACATCAATTACTGAATCAGGTTGGTTTGGATTCGCTTGCGACGGCGAATGACGTTAACCGAAATGTGCTTTGTACTTCGAATCCTATTCAATCAGAGCTGCATCAGCAAGCCTACGAATGGGCGAAGAGAATTTCAGAGCACTTGCTGCCACGTACCCGAGCTTATGCTGAACTCTGGCTGGATAAAGAAAAAGTCGCAACGACTGATGAAGAGCCGATTCTTGGTGCTACTTATTTGCCTCGTAAATTTAAAACCACAGTTGTTATTCCGCCGCAAAATGATGTTGATCTACATGCCAACGATCTGAACTTTATTGCTATTGCAGAAGGTGGCAAGTTGGTTGGTTTTAACGTGCTGGTGGGTGGCGGTTTGGCAATGACTCACGGTGATAAAAATACATATCCACGTATGGCGAGTGAATTTGGCTATATTCCGCTTGAGCATACATTGGCGATTGCTGAATCTGTGGTGACCACTCAACGTGACTGGGGTAACCGGACTGAGCGTAAAAATGCCAAAACCAAATATACGTTGGAGCGGGTTGGTGTTGACACCTTTAAAGAGGAAGTGGAAAAACGTGCGGGAGTGAAATTTGAAGCAATCCGGCCTTATGAATTTACTGGCCGTGGTGATCAAATTGGCTGGCTGAAAGGAATCGATGATAAATGGCATTTGACGCTGTTTATTGAGAATGGCCGCCTTTTGGACTATCCGGGCAGGCCACTGAAAAGTGGCGTTGCCGAAATTGCAAAAATCCACAAAGGGGATTTTCGCCTGACAGCCAACCAAAACTTAGTTATTGCTGGTATTCCTGAAAGTGAAAAACAACGAATTGAAACTATTGCCCGAGAACATGGGCTGATTAATGATAAAACCACAGTTCAGCGTGAAAACTCAATGGCCTGTGTCTCTTTCCCAACCTGCCCGTTAGCAATGGCTGAAGCTGAACGTTTCTTACCGGAGTTTGTCACTTACGTTGAACAACTGATGAATAAACATGGTATTGGTGATGAACATATTGTCTTGCGGGTGACAGGTTGCCCGAATGGCTGTGGCAGAGCGATGTTGGCGGAAGTGGGGCTGGTGGGTAAAGCGCTTGATCGTTATAACCTTCATCTTGGCGGTAACCGGATCGGCACCCGTATTCCTCGAATGTATAAAGAAAATATCAGTTCTGAGGCGATCTTATCCATCATGGATGAACTTATCGGGTGCTGGGCGGCAGGGCGCCAACCAAATGAGGGCTTTGGCGATTTCCTGATCCGTACCGATATTATCAAACCGGTATTGGATTCAGCCCGCGATTTTTATGATTGGCAGGAGGCGGTATGAGCCAACTCAGCTTATTACAATTCGTTGGCGTGGCGGCAGAATCGCAGGAGACATCACTGGTTGAAATTAATCAGCGACTTGAAATTATGGATGCTTATCAGCGGGTAAATTGGGCATTAAAGAATTTGCCGGGGGAGTTTGTTCTTTCCTCCAGTTTTGGCATTCAGGCGGCGGTATGTCTTCACTTAGTGACACAAGAATACCCGGATATTCCTGTCATCCTTACCGATACTGGCTATTTATTCCCTGAAACTTATCAATTCATAGATAAATTAACAACGCAGCTGAAATTGAATCTGCAAGTATTCAGTGCTGAATATTCTCCAGCCTGGCAAGAAGCTCGTTATGGAAAATTGTGGGAACAAGGTGTAGAGGGAATAGAACGTTACAATCAGATTAATAAAGTCGAGCCAATGAATCGTGCTTTAAAAAATCTGAATGCGCAAAGCTGGTTTGCTGGTTTACGTCGCCAGCAATCTGAAAGCCGATCAAAATTACCGGTTTTGTCTATACAGCGTGGCGTATTTAAAATCTTGCCGATTATCGACTGGGATAATAGACATGTGCATCAATATCTTACAAAGCATGGGTTGGAATATCATCCATTATGGGAACAGGGTTATCTCTCTGTTGGCGATACCCATACAAGCCAAAAATGGGAACCGGGCATGAGTGAAGAACAAACCCGTTTTTTTGGATTAAAGCGAGAATGTGGGTTACATGAAAATTAAAAAACCGGATATTTCCTGAGTGGGATTGATGTTAAAGCAATACGTAAAGCAACTGACTTGAAATAGCAGGAATTTGCTAAATCTGTTAGCTTTCTTGCAGATTTAGTTGATTAATTTGCACAACCTGCTTTTCCTGCACATCATGGAAATTATTGTATTTATAATGACTTCTTAACAAAAGCTATGATTAAAGTTGCACTTATTGACGACCATGTAGTCGTCCGTTCCGGTTTTGCCCAATTACTAACGCTTGAACATGATCTTGAAATTGCCGGGCAATACGCCAGTGCCAGCGAGGCCTGGTTGGATTTACTCAGAAACTCGATTGATGTGGCGGTGATGGACATCGCTATGCCGGATGAGAGCGGTTTGCACCTGCTCACCCGATTACGGCAAAAACGGCCTGATTTTCGCACCATTATTCTCAGCATTTATGACACCACCGCATTTGTACAAAGCGCGTTGGATGCCGGAGCCTGTGGCTATCTCACTAAACGATGTGGCCCGGAAGAATTAGTACAGGCAGTACGCTCAGTACATAAAGGCGGTTTTTATCTGTGTGCTGATGCCCTAAAAGCCCTGCGTCAAACACCACAAAAAGTTAAAGCACTGCAAGCTCTGACGCCCAGAGAACGGGAGATATTTGATCTGCTCATCAATGGCATCACGGTTAAAGCTATCGCAGAACAACTTAACCTCAGCCATAAAACCGTTCATGTTCATCGTGCCAATATTCTTGGCAAATTGCAGTGCGAGAGCACGATCGAGCTGGTTCATTATGCCCTGCAACATCAGATTCTGACGGGTAACCCATGAACGGAGGAGCACGATTTAGCCTGTTATCACTATTTCTGTTGATTTTTTATTCGCTGAGTTGGCTTGCTCTGTGGACTATCAGCTTCTATCTGAATGACAATGGGCAACAGGCAGCACTGCTGCTGCCACAAGGGTTACGGCTGGCGCTGCTTGTTCTGTTGGGACGTCGCTACTTGTTAACCCTATTAGCAACCGAGGTTATCATCTTGCTATGGCTCGATAGCGAGCAACTTATTACTAACAATATTATTCTGTTATCGCCATTTCTCAGCCTGATACCTACCTTTATGGTACAGCGGATCTGGTGGCGCTATACCTTGTATTGGCAACGGCTCTCTATTTTGCTGGCAGCCGTAGCCGCCAATAGTGTGTTACAGGCGGTCTGTCTGGGATTTTCTCTGACTGCCAGTGCCAGCCATCTGTTTCTTACCTCTTTGACCGGCGGTGTTTTGCTATCACCTTTTGTTTATCTGATCTATGAATATCTGCATCAGCAACATTTGAGAAATATGCTGGAACCTGACCATCCGGATCCACAGTTACGTACTTCACTGCTGATGTGGTGCTGTCTGTTCTGCTTGCTGGGGTTGAGCGCTCAGATCTTTATGTCACCGGAAATTGAGAGGCTTTTGGTGATCTTGGTATTTATTCCCAATGTATTTATGGCCTATCGCTATGGCTGGCAAGGGGGCGTACTGGCAGCTTTACTGGGCAGTCTGATGATAACGTCAGCCCGGCAATTCAGTGGCGCTTTTAACGATTTACGCGAATTGGAGATGTTCCTGACCATTCAGGCGCTATTAGGAATAGGGCTTGGAATAGCCATCAGCCGTCAACAGCAACTCGCTGAAAACCTGCAACGCTACCGTGAATTATTGGAGAAGGAGTTAACCTCCCGCCATATTCTGATGCAGAAACTGGTTCACACAGAAGAAGATATTTGCAAAAGTATTGCCCGCGAGCTACATGACGAAATCGGTCAAAATATTACTGCCATCCAAATTCAGGCAACGCTGGTAAAACGCACTACTCCCACCCCGGCAATAGCAACGATCGCAGAGCAAATCAATCATCTAGCCCAACAAATCCATCAATCCACCCGGCGATTACTGCGCCAATTGCGGCCACCTGTTCTGGAAGAGATGCCTTTAGAAAAGGCACTCCACCATTTAATCAATGAGTTTGCTTTTAAGCAGCAGGGTATTGATTGCCAGTTGAATTATCAACTTCCCCAAAATCCAGCGAATGAAACCGTGGTCTTTACCCTTTATCGCTTGGTTCAGGAGTTACTGAACAATATCAGTAAACATGCCAAAGCGACCCGCATCGATATCACGCTGCGGCAACGCGGGGATGTGCTCGAACTCAGAATCAGTGATAACGGCATTGGTATCACTGAAGATAAAAGGAAAGGCGGATTTGGCCTCCAGGGGATTGAAGAACGCATCCGGGCGTTAGGCGGAGACTGGCAGTTAAACAACGATAACGGCACTCGCATAATTGTTAACCTGCCCACAAATTCTGATGAAAATCAAGCATAACTAAGAATTATTCCTAATTCCCTAAAACCTTATCCCATCCATTTTCATTAATGTTTCTTTACATTCCCTTTTCATGGAGGCGCCGCATATGCAAACCACCAGCCAGGAACAAGCTTCACAACGTTATCGCTACTGGCGCAGCCGTTTGCTGATTTCCATGATTATTGGCTATGCCGCATTTTATCTGACACGAAAAAGCTTCAACTTTGTTATGCCGGTCATGCAGTTGGAACTGGGGCTGGATAAAGGGGATATCGGCTGGATAACCAGTCTGTTTTACCTGGCTTACGGCGGCTCAAAATTTGTTTCCGGTGTATTCCATGATAGCACCGGCTATCGCTGGTTTATGGGAGCCGGATTAGTGATGACTGGCGTGCTGAACATTGTTTTCGCTTTTTGTTCATCATTTCCTGCACTACTGATTATCTGGACACTGAACGGTTTCTTTCAGGGTTGGGGATGGCCCCCTTGTGCCAGATTATTGACACACTGGTACTCCCGCAATGAACGGGGTTTCTGGTGGGGATGCTGGAATATCTCCATCAATGTTGTCGGTGTCACTATCCCGATGCTGTCAGCTTTTCTGGCGACGACTTACGGCTGGCAAGCGGCGCTGATGATGCCGGGAATTATCGGTATTTTGCTGGGTATCTGGCTCTGCCATCAGTTATGCGACATACCACAAAGGCAAAATTTACCCAGTGTGGGGCACTGGCGACAGGATCCACTGGAGCTTCGGCACGAGCAGTTATCGCCACCCATGCCGGTGATGCAGATACTGCGGGACACGATTCTGATTAACAGAACTATCTGGTTATTAGGGCTCTCCTACATTCTGGTCTACCTCATCAGAATGACGATTAATGACTGGGGAAATCTGTGGCTGTCAGAAACACATGGCACCAATCTGCTCAGTGCCAATGCAACACTCTCGCTGTTTGAGTTGGGTGGTTTGACCGGCGCACTTTTTTCCGGCTGGGGATCTGATTTACTGTTCCGCGGTCAACGCGCCCCGATGATTTTACTGTTTGCTCTGGGGTTGTTTATCTCTGTCACCGCATTGTGGCTAATGCCGATTCATCACTATGCGCTATTGGCAGTCTGTTTTTTCAGTATCGGTTTTTTTGTATTTGGCCCGCAAATGCTGATTGGGCTGGCGGCAACAGAATATTGCCATAAACAAGCCGCCGGAACGGTCACTGGTTATCTGGGATTGTACGCCTATCTGGGCGCTGCAATGGCAGGCTGGCCGTTAAGTCAGGTCGTTGCACACTATGGCTGGTCAGGGATGTTTGCCCTGCTCACCATCGCAGCCGCCATGATGGGTTTGCTGTTGATGCCACTGTTAATGGCAGACGTCAGTAAAAGGGAACATATGGCAGGGGTAGCATCGCTACTTTTCAATGATAAGCAGTTCTGAATACAAAGGACAAAATAATGAAACTGAAACCTCTCTCTACACTTATCGCAGCGGGCCTGGTTGTTGCTGCATTTACCCACAGTGCTCAGGCCGCTGGCCGCTTGATCGTTTATTGCAGTGCGACTAACGCCTTGTGTGAAGCCGAAACCAGAGCATTCGGTGAAAAATATAATGTAAAAACCACTTTTGTCCGTAACGGTTCAGGCAGTACCCTGGCGAAAATTGAAGCGGAAAAACGCAATCCACAAGCTGACGTCTGGTACGGCGGCACGCTGGATCCACACTCTCAGGCGGGTGAGATGGATCTGCTGGCTCCATATAAATCCCCAAATCTTACGCAGATCATGCCGCAATTTCGTGATCCAGCCAAACGTAAGGGCAACTACACTTCTGCGGTTTATGTCGGTATCCTTGGCTATGGCGTCAACACCGAGCGTCTAAAAGAGAAAAAGATCCCTGTCCCAACCTGCTGGAAAGATCTGACCAAACCGATTTATAAAGGTGAAATTCAGATCGCTGATCCTCAAAGTTCGGGCACCGCTTACACCGCACTGGCAACTTTTGTTCAGTTATGGGGCAAAGATCAGGCATTTGATTACCTGAAAAAACTGAACGCCAACATTTCCCAGTACACCAAATCCGGTGTCGCACCTGCACGTAACGCCGCCCGTGGTGAATCCGCCATCGGCATCGGTTTTCTGCATGATTACTCTCTGGAAGTGGAAAACGGCGCACCACTGAAACTTATCGCACCATGTGAAAGCACCGGTTATGAAATCGGCGGCGTCAGTATCATCAAAAATGCCCGCAATATGGACAACGCTAAACTGTTTATTGACTGGGCGCTGTCCAAAGAAGCACAAGAACTGAGCTGGAAGAAAGGTAAAGCCTATCAGATCCTGACCAACACCACGGCAAAAGCATCCCCTCTAGCACTTAAATTGTCCGATCTGAAACTGATCAATTACGACATGGATAAATTTGGTGCCAATGATATGCGTAAAGCACTGATCACCGAGTGGGTGACAGATGTGAAGATGGCTAAATAAAGTCTATCAAGGGCGGATAACACCGCCCTTAGAAACTATCCATCGGGCTATCTGGTTTTCCCATACTCATCATGCCACAAGGATAGATTCTTACTGTTGTTGCCTTACGATAATAATAAAAGAGGGAAATTATGTCTTATACTCTTACTTTACCTACCAGACAGAAGCGGGATGCTGTGTTCTGGTGGATTGCCCTGACATGGCTGGCTTTCGCCCTTTTGCCATCCTGGAGCCTAAACTACGGCCTTTTCGACTCCACTCAAGATGAAATTTTCACCGCTTATGGCTGGAACGGATTAAACGTCAGCTTACTGTGGTTCCTGCTGCCATCAGCGCTGTTACTGCGCCCACTCACACCAGCAAATCGCAATCAGCGTAACCGACACTATTTTGATGCGGGTTACGCCTTATTATGCGCTTTGTTTGTCATTATCAGTGCTGCCGTTATCGGTCGTGGACTGGGCTACTCGACGATTATTCTGTTTATCTCACTGGGCGCAATTATTACCCTCGCCCTGACCCGCCTTGAATGGCTGGGTGGTGACAGTTTTGTTATCGGCTCGCTGGTTGCGGTTATTGCCCTGATCGGGACGTTTATCCTTTATCCGAGTATCGCCATCTTTATACCGATGTTTACGGATAATACTGGTCAATTTGCTCCATTTGCCTTTATCTCGATCTTGGGGCAGGCGCATATTATTCAGGTTATCACTAACTCCATTCTGCTCTCGCTGGCAGTGGGTGTAGGCTGTACCTTCTTCGGGCTGATTCTGGCAATTTATACCGCCAGAATCGCCCGCCGCTCCGCCATTATTGGCCGGGTATTCTCTATCTTGCCCATCGTCACCCCACCGTTTGTTGTCGGTTTAGGTGTTACGCTAATGATGGGCCGTTCCGGTTATATTACTGAGTTTATGGCGACCTGGTTTGGCCTCACCAATACCAACTGGTTGTATGGCTTTACCGGTATCTGGCTGGCTCAGGTACTGGCCTTTACACCAATGGCGTTTATGATCCTTGATGGTGCCATCAAAACTATCCATCCTTCACTGGAAGAAGCCGCCTATACTCTGCGCGCCAATCGCTATCAAACTTTCTTCCATGTTTTTATTCCGCTGTTGAAACCTGCACTGGCAAACGCTTTCCTGATCGTGATTGTTCAATCGCTGGCGGATTTCAGTAACCCACTGGTACTGGGCGGTAGCTTTGATGTATTGGCAACCCAGATTTATTTTTACATCACCGGTTCCCAGCTTGATTATCAGGCAGCCAGTACGCTGGGCGCTTCGCTTCTGGTTTTCTCTCTGCTGATATTCTGCGTTCAGTATATGTGGATTGGTAAACGTTCCTATGTCACGGTTTCCGGTAAATCCTATCGTGGTGATGTACAGCCGCTGCCGATTTCGCTGGTTTGGGGTGTCTGTGCCATTTTGTTTATCTGGGTTGTGTTCAACATTCTGTTGTACGGCAGCATTTTCTACGGCAGTTTCACCGTAAACTGGGGAGTGGATTACACACTGACACTGGACAACTTTATCAAGCTGTTTGGTCAGGGAATGCATGATGGCGCATGGCCTTCATTACTGGATACCCTGCTCTACGCCGGTATCGCCGCCCCCATCACCGCTATCCTTGGTCTGCTTATCGCTTATATCGTTGTACGTCAGAAATTTCGTGGAAAGAAAACGATAGAATTTACCACCATGTTGTGCTTTGCCGTACCGGGTACCGTTGCCGGGGTTTCCTACATCCTGGCCTTCAATGATTCACCTTTCTACCTCACCGGCACTGCGGCTATCGTGATTATCTCTATGACCATGCGAAACGTACCGGTAGGTATCCGCGCAGGAATTGCCGGCCTTGGGCAGATTGATAAATCATTGGATGAAGCTTCGTTGAGCCTGCGCGCCGGATCGATGAGAACCCTTTTCCATATTCTGTTGCCGTTATTGCGCCCGGCAATCCTGTCTGCTCTGATTTACAGCTTCGTTCGCGCCATTACCACCGTCAGCGCAATTGTATTTCTGGTGACGCCAGATACTCGCGTGGCGACTGCTTATATTCTGAACCGGGTGGAAGATGGTGAATACGGCGTCGCTATCGCTTACGGCTCTATCCTGATTGTGGTCATGCTGGCCATTATTTTCCTATTTGACTATTTGATTGGCGAAGCGCGGGTTTCCCGTTCTAAAGCCAAAAATGCACAGTAATCACGGAGTGACAACATGGCACAACAACATTTTGTCGAACTGAAAAATGTAACCAAACGGTTCGGTAGCAACACCGTGATCGATAATCTGAATTTATCTATCCCACAAGGACATATGGTTACGCTGTTAGGACCATCCGGCTGTGGTAAAACCACCGTATTGCGTCTGGTTGCTGGGCTGGAAAAACCCAGTGAAGGTAAAATTTTCATTGATGGTGGAGATGTTACAGATCGTTCCATTCAGCAGCGGGATATCTGTATGGTATTCCAATCCTACGCCCTGTTCCCACATATGTCGCTGGGAGAAAACATTGGTTATGGACTGAAAATGTTGGGGCAACCTAAAGCAGAGATACGCGCGCGGGTTAAAGAAGCATTGGAACTGGTAGACTTGACTGGTTTTGAAGATCGTTATGTCGATCAAATCTCCGGTGGTCAACAGCAACGTGTTGCACTCGCTCGCGCTCTGATCCTTAAGCCGAAAGTCCTGCTTTTTGATGAGCCGCTCAGTAACCTTGATGCTAATCTGCGCCGCAGCATGCGCGAAAAGATCCGCGAATTACAGCAACAATTCAATATCACCTCGTTATATGTCACTCATGATCAGAGTGAAGCATTTGCGGTTTCCGATACCGTATTGGTAATGAATAAAGGCAAAATTATGCAAATTGGCGCACCACAAACGCTCTATCGCCAGCCTGCATCTGAATTTATGGCGAGCTTTATGGGAGATGCCAATATCTTCCCTGCTATTCTGGGTGCTGATTATGTAGAAATTTTCCACTATCGCCTGCCGCGACCAGAAAACTTTACCACCCACCGTCAATCGGTAACGGTAGGTGTCAGGCCGGAAGCCATCACTTTGAGCCGTCACGGAAATGCCAGCCAACGCTGTACTATCAGCTATGTGGCTTATATGGGACCACAATATGAAGTCACTGTGAACTGGCAAGATCAAACTCTGCTGCTACAGATTAACGCCACCCAATTACAGCCCAATGTTGGCGATAACTACTATCTGGAAATTCATCCAGTTGGGATGTTTATTTTGGAAGGGCAAAGCAAAGGTTAATTTGATTTAAAAAAATCCTGGCTTTCAAATCAGGAGGCCGCCAAACGGCGGCCTGTGCAGAGATAGCAAGTGCCTAATGAATTATTCTAAGCTGATTGATGAGTCATCATATAGATTTCGAGTTTCACACTTAAAAAAACTAACTATGATTAAAAAATCGTACTTTTTGCTAAAGATATTAATTTTTACTTTAAATTTAACCTGTTACATATAAGACAGTAAATAATTTAGGAATTTTTAGTCATTAAATCTATTATTAAAATTAAGTTATTATAAATCAATATAATAAATGCTATAAAAACATATTGAACTCCATTCGAACAGAGAGAGGGATGTAAGATGGAACTGAAAAACAAACTGGAAGATTATACTGAAGCTGAATTCTTATCCCTATTGAATAAAATATGGGTAGTTGACGTTTCAGAAGAGGAACATGATAATTTGATAAATTATTTTGAAAAACTTGTAGAACATCCAAACGGAAATGGGCTAATTTTCTATCCAGAAAATGGAGTTGAAGATAGCCCAGAAGATGTTCTTAAAGTTATAAAAGAATGGCGAGCTAAAAATGGCAAGCCTGGATTTAAAAATCAGCAATAAATTAAAATTGTTACTTAAACCGATCTATTCCTATTCCCGTAGATAAATAAAATCGAACAAGTCCGGTTATTACTTTATGAAACAATAACTCGAAATAAAATATGTCAGCATATGTTGAAACTGTTGAGGAAAGTCAGAAGATGTATGGAAGCTTGTTCTCCATCTCCAGGAAATAAACCCGGTTTAGCTAAAATGGATCGATATTAATCGCGCTTATTTAAAGCATACGTCAGTTCATTAGAAAAAATACTTGCCCTGCCCCAACTATTATAGCTGGGGCGAAGAATTACATATCTATCATCATAAAATCGCCATAGTCAGTCACTAATATCATTAACTATTTATGATTGTCGATAATATTAAGCTATAACTTTTTCAGGAGGTAAAAACCAATAGAAAATAATTATGCGTCCATTCCTATCCTCGTAGAAACAAAAGAAGAAAACTGCTTTAATGTGGAATTTATAAAAATCCTGGAGTATTCAACATCAATATTAAACACACTCTTAACTATGCCATTCATTTTAATACTTAAAATTGAATCGCCACCGATATTAAAGAAATTATCATTCTGGTCTATTCGTGAAACCCCAAGAACTTTCATCCATATTTCAGCAATGACTTTTTGCACCATATTAGCCGGAGGGGAAAAATCATCAGTGCTATGTTGGGGGATTTTAGATAGAGGTAAAGATTTATAGTCTATTTTACCACTGGTATTCATCGGCATATTATCCAGAATTAAAAAGTCCGCAGGGATCATATAATCCGGCAAGTCACTCGATAAATATTCACGTAATTGTTCAATAATATGGTTATCTTCTCCCTTTTCAAATACCGTTAAGTAAGCAACGAGTTGTTTACTGCCTCTCGCAGTATCACGAGCCAGTACTACCGATTTATTGACAATGGGATGACTTTCTAGTCTTTCTTCAATTTCTCTAAGCTCAATGCGATAACCCCGAATCTTAACCTGATGATCATTGCGGCCAAGATATTCAATATTCCCTTGGTTGTCATAGCGAGCCATATCTCCAGTGCGATACATACGGGCACCAGCCCACCGGGCAAAAGGATCGCTGACAAAGCGCTCCGCACTCAGTTCTGGCAAATTGAGATAGCCACATGCAACCCCCACTCCACCAATATAAATTTCGCCAATACTGCCTAATGGCGCAGGTTGACCATATTTATCCAGCAGATAAATAGCTGTATTCATAACAGGTTTACCTATTGAACATACATTATCGGCTGAAACGATTTCCTGACAGGTTGCAATAACCGTATTTTCAGTTGGCCCATATGTATTTAATAAACAAGGGCGGTGAGTTTTATGTGAAAACCACGCTTGTGTTGAGCTCTTCTTCACCGCTTCACCCCCAATGATAATCAATCGGAGATCCTCAGACAGCGGTAGCGCTTTGTCTCTGGCAGCCAGTTCTGCCCAGAATAATGTGGGTAGAGAGATCACCGTAATACGGTTTTTCTTCACCTGCGAGATAAATTCCTGAATAGATGACAGCCAGCAATTATCGCGAATCACTAACGTTGCACCATTACACAGCGACGAGAAAAACTCTTCTACCGAAGCATCGAAAGAGAAAGAAGAAAATTGCAGTACCCTGTCTTGCGGTGTCACCTTATACAGTTCGTTAAACCCTAACCATCTTTGATAAATGGCCTGATGATCAACCATGACACCTTTCGGTTGTCCTGTTGAACCTGAAGTGTAGATAATATAAGCAAGATTTTCTGTTGTCAGATTTGGGATATCAGGATTATCTTTTGACAAACTGACGTCTAATGGTTGGTTAAGATCCAACAGGGTAAATTCACTGTTCAGTGCCGACAACGCTTTTTCACCTGCCTGGTCGTGAAGCACCAAAACAGGCGCAGCATCCTGCAAAATATACGCCAGCCGGGCCTGAGGATAATCGGGATCAATAGGAACATAAGCACCACCGGCTTTTAAAACCGCCAGCATACTCATCACCATTGCAGGACTTTTAGCTACGCAGATCACTACCCTGCTATCAGGTTTAACGCCTTCTGCCAGCAACCGATGGGCCAGCTTGTTTGCCTGACTGTTTAGCTCTGCGTAGCTTATCTTTAATCCATTAAATTCCAATGCGATTGCGTCTGGTGTTACAACCGTCTGAAACTCAAACTGATGGTGAATACAAATACACTGTGCCGTTTTGTCATCTATCCGGGCTGAGTTCCAAGTATCTAACAGCAACGTACGTTCTGCCGTAGGAAGAACATCTAACTGGCAGATAGGCAGATCCGGCTGTTCATTCAATGCCCAGGTCAGCTGTATTAAAGCCTGTTGCAAATAGCCACATAACCGGGAAGCAGATAAAGGGGAGACAACTTGAGCCGTTAACCCCAACTGAGTACCACAATCCTCTACCGAGATACTTACCGGATAGTTACTTTGCTCTTCACCATCCAGCATCTCGATACCGTACTGTTCATAACTTTTACGATACTCCGAGATGTCTTGCTCATTATGACGATAATTAAACAAAGCCGTAAATAACGGAGCTGGCGCTATAACACCGCTGCAACGTTGTGCGGCAACTAAAGGTGTCTGCTCATAGGACAGCAGATCAGATAAACGTTGATGTGTTTCTTCCAACACATTCACCACACTGCGTTCATCAATATCCAGCCGCAGTGGTAATGTATTAATAAACAGCCCCACTCCTTGCTCAATACCGGTTTCTCCCCCTAAACGACCAAACAGCACCGTTCCCGTTACGACCTGTTGCCGTCCGGTGCTTTTGGCTAACACCATTCCCCATCCTAAATGGGCCAGGCTGGCAAGGGTGACACCGTAGCGTCGCGCCAATTCACGCAATGCAATATTAAGTTCTGCCGGTAGTTGAATATGGCATTCATCTACCCGGCTACCATCCTGCATCACATCGTAGAGACCAAATGGCGCTGTAGGCTCATCTATATCAGCCAGCATACGTTGGAAATAAGGCTCGTAGGCTTTATCCCTATTGACTTGGTTTGCATATGCGATCAGGTTCCGATAAGGAACTGCCGGTGGCAATAGGGAAGTCTGTCCAGACAGAATGTGCTCTATCTCACGATGCATGACTTCAAGCGTCGTATGATCGCCGATAAGGTGGTGCATAACTTGTAACGCCAGCCAGCGTTCACTCTCCCACTCTTTTGCTATCAATAAATGCAATAAAGGTGCTTCATCAAGCGCCATACGGTGGCCCGTAATGGTATGGCTGGTCACCAGTTGGCTAATAAATGAATCTGATGAAACTGTCGATAAACTCATTTCTTTGATTTGTAACCGGGCATTTCTCAGCACGACTTGTACCGGCCCACAAGTAAGTTGTTCGCTGAAAAAAGCGGTACGTAAAATATCATGGCGATGAATAACTTGCTGCAAAGCATTAATATAAGCATCAAGACAAGCACGATTTTTAAAAGCGAGTTGAGACATCACCTGATAGGGATCACCGTCTTTTGCCAGAAGGTGATGAAAGAAAATGCCATCCTGTAATGGTGACAATCCATAAATATCCTGAATATTTTGAATCCCACCGGGAACTTGGCTAACCAATGTATCAATATCAGCCTGCGTCATCTCTGCCAAAGGTAGCATTTCCGGCGTAATAGAATCCGTATCAAGCGTTATTTGATTTAATGGAATAACCGAAACATCATCTGCTTCTTTAAGCAATGCGGCTTGTTCATGAAATACTGGTGTTGAAAATAATGCGCCTGCCTGTATCGTATGACGCCGTTTTCTCAGTAATCCCATTAATTGAACAACCAACAGAGAGTGCCCTCCCAGTGTGAAGAAGTTATCATTACGGCCAACTTTTTCTACACCTAACAGCTCACACCAGCATTGCGCCAATAACTGTTCGATTTCACCCCGGGGAGCTTCATAAACTTGTCGCTGATAAGCCGATTCATCGGGTTCCGGCAAGGCCCGGCGATCAAGCTTACCATTCGTTGTTAACGGAAAGTGCGCCAATACAACAAAAGCCGCAGGAACCATATATTCAGGCAAACTGGACAAGAGATGCTGACGCAGCGTTGCCGACATCTGCCCGTTAACCGGTAAGGAAGAAAGGACAACATACGCGACCAATCGTTTATCACCACCGTTACCTTCCCTGGCAAGCACCACAGCTTCCCGTACTCGTGGATGGGTTTCAAGACAAGCTTCTATTTCACCCAGTTCAATACGAAAACCGCGGATTTTCACCTGATGATCGTTACGACCAATATATTCAATATTCCCTTCATGATCATAGCGCGCTAAGTCTCCGGTGCGGTACATCCGCGAATCTGACGCAGGATTAAATGGATCAGTCATAAAACGTTGTGCTGTCAATTCAGACCGGTTTAGGTAACCCCGGGTAACCCCTGCTCCTCCAACGTACATTTCACCTACTGCCCCCGCTGGCAGTAAATGAAGTTGCTCGTCTACAATATAAATTGAAAGATCAGACAGCGGATGACCAATTAAGACTCTGTTATCAATATCTTCTTCATTGACCTCTCTAAAAGTCGCATGAACGGTAATTTCAGTAATACCATACATGTTAATAAGCTTGATGTTGTGATTACGCTCTTTCGTCCTAAATTTCTCCAATGTTGTTTTCATCAACGCTTCGCCACCAAAAATAATGTACCTCAGGCAACTTTGTGCACTTTGATAAACCTCGATAAAACTATTAAAGGCGCTTGGTGTTTGATTTAAAACAGTGACTTTTTCCTTAGTAACAATATGATAAAAATCATCAATCGATCTGATTTTATCCGAAGGAATAATCACCAAACGCCCAGCAAAATAAAGCGCTCCAAATATTTCCCATACCGAGAAATCAAAAGAAAATGAGTGCGCGAGACACCACACATCATCCGGTTTGAAAGAAAACAGCCTTTCAGTGGTAGTTAGAAGTCGTGTAACCTGACGATGTTCAACCATCACGCCTTTAGGTTGCCCGGTTGAGCCAGAAGTATAGATAACATAAGCCAGGTGATGCGGCTTCAAGGCCGAGACTTTAGGATTCTCTTCCGACAAATCTTTGTCTTGAACCTGACTAAAATAGATGCTCTTCTGTTTATCACTTAGCACTCCCTGCAACGCTTCTGCACCAGCATTATCCTGTAACACCAGAATAGGCGCCGCATCCTGTAAAATATATTGGAGCCGTTCTTTAGGATAAACCGGATCGAGTGAGACATAGCCGGCTCCGGCTTTTAGGATAGCCAATAACCCAATAATCATCTGCAAGCTTCGGTCAACACAAATGGCTACCCGGTTGTCCGGCTTCACACCCTCCGCAATAAGACAGTGAGCCAATTGATTAGCCTGGCGATTCAATTCATCGTAACTTAGCGTCTTATCCTGAAAGATTAATGCTACAGCATCTGGTGTATTAGCAACCTGCTGCTCAACTAACTGGTGAAGACAATAGTCAACCTGCCCATCAACTGAAATCTTATTCCATTGATTTAATTGCAAACTACGTTCGCTTTCAGGAAGAATATCTATATTTCTGACACGTTGTGCCACATTGCCCACCATCGCACGTAATACAATGAGGTAATAGCTTAAATGACGCTCAATGGTTTGTTTGTCAAACAGTTCCGTGGCGTAATTTATGCCACCAACAATTTCGCCACCACGCTGGTGCATAAAAAGCTCAAGATCAAACTTTACCTTATTAGCCACATAGTTAACCGGAACCACCTCAATACCTTCGAACGCCAATTCCTCTTCATAAAAATCCTGCCAGGCCAGTAAAACCTGAAAAATTGGTGAATAAGACAAACTACGTTCAGGATTTATCACCTCAACGATTCGTTCAAAAGGGATATCCTGATTATCTTGTACATTAATAACCGTATTTTTTACCTGATTTAGCAGTCCCTCAATGGAAAGTTCACTATCAATATCAATCCTTACCGGCAACATATTGACAAAGAACCCTACCATCTCTCTTATTTCTGTCCGGTTTCTATTGGCAAAGGGAGTGCCAATAACCACACTGTCCTGGCCAGAAAGCCGGTTAAGCACAATAGCCCAGGCAGCCATCACCGTCATAAACAATGTCATGCCGTTCTTTTGGCTGAGCAGTTTGAGCTGTTCGGTTAACTGTTGATCAATAGTAAATGTACATGTATTGCCCTGTTGTGACGGCTTTTTAGGTCTGGGGTAAGTTATGGGCAGTGTTAAGAGCGGCGGAATATCGGCAAGCTGCGGCTTCCAATACGCTATTTGTGAAGCGAGTTTCTCTTCAGTCAGGTATCGATTTTGCCAGGTGGTATAGTCAAAATAATCTAATGAAAGTGGATGAAGAGAAATTGCTCTATGATGAATGAGGTCATTATAAATGGTACATAATTCATTAATAAATATGCCGATAGACCAACCATCAGTAATAATATGGTGCTGGCTTAATAAAAAAATATATTCATTATTTTGTAATTGAACCAGACAAGCTCTTAATAAAGGCCCCTGAACAAAATCAAAAGGCGAATTAAATGTCTCTTCGACCAACTGAGCTAATATTTTTTCTTTGTCATCAACAGGTCTCAAGTCTGAAAAAACAAGGGGAAAAGGTGTCTCTTCACTTAATACTTTAGCAACCGGCGTCAGGTTCTGTACGATGAAGGTGGAACGTAACACCTGATGACGACGAAATACAGTGTTCAACGCCTGACAGAACAGTTCTGTGTTTAAATTCCCTGTCAGTTTATAGGTGACGGGAACATGATAGTTAACCGACCCACCTTCAATTTCATGTATCAGCCACATCCGTTTCTGTGATGCTGATAAATGTTCACCCTGTACTAATCTGGCTAATGGCTTAATCACCTCTTCATCAGAACGGTTTTCCAATAAAGAAGAGCGCCCTAGGTTTTTTATCCGATTCAGTTCTGACTCATTGAATTTGGCGAGAATAGTTTTCATGTCTTTCATAGTGATAACTCCTTAGTTCTTATCAATCAGAGACAGAATGATGCTGTCAGAAAGATCGCTGAGTACCGGTGTTTTAAATACCGAGGAGAATGGCAGCAGAAAGCCGGTTTCTTCTTGAAGCCGAAAGACAAACCGGACAACCAGCAGTGACTGTCCACCCAGTTGGAAGAAGTTGTCATTTCGGCCTATCTTATTGACCGCTAAAAGTTCTTGCCAAAGGCTGATAAGTATTTCTTCCAGTTCATTTTGAGGCGGTTCATAGTGCGAGGCGACATAGGCTGTCTGGTCAGGAACCGGCAACGCTTTTCGATCAACCTTACCGTTTGGACTTAACGGCAGAGAGTCGAGTACCACATAAGCCGCAGGTATCATATGCGGGGGTAGACGATCACGCAGATAGTGGCGTAACGCTTCCAGTAAGCTCTTATTATTAGTCTCAGAAGATAAAACCAGATAGGCAACCAGGCAGGGGGTCTCACTCACATCGTTTCGGGCAATAACTACAACTTGCTCAACATCGCTATATTGTTCAATAAGCAGCTCAATTTCTCCGGGTTCAATGCGAACGCCCTGAATTTTGATCTGACGATCGTTGCGGCCCATATACTCAATATTACCGTCATGATCGTAGCGAGCTAAGTCTCCACTCTGGTACATGCGAGAGCCCGCTTGAGTACGGAATGGATCATGAAGAAAACGTTCGGCCGTTAATTCGGGTTGTTTGATATAACCTCTGGAAACCCCTGCTCCGCCGATATAGATTTCTCCCACGGCTCCCAATGGAACCGGATTCTGATAACGGTCCAACAGATAAATGGAAGTATTCGCAATAGGCCGTCCAATGTGATGCTTAATATCATCCGCACTAAATACCCCAAACGTTGAGTTAACCGTGGCTTCTGCCGGTCCGTAGTTATCAATAAGCGTACATCCCGCAGGTAAATCGGCGTGATCCAGGGTGCATCTGTCCCCCCCGGTCAGTAAGTATTTTAATGAAGCAGGGAGTTTGCCCCTTTTAACAGTTTCTGCTGCCAGAGGTGCAACCAGATACATCAAGTCAATGGGCTGACTGGCTCGCCAGTTCATGCTGAATATGGGGTTACTACTCTCTTCCAGTGGCGGTAACAGCAATTGTGCACCACTGCATAACGCAAATAACAGCTCTCTGACCGAAACATCAAAGGAAATACTGACCGTTGGCGTGGTTACAAAACCTAAAGGCAGCATCATGCTATTCATCATACAACTGATGAGGTTCACGATATTACGATGTTCAACCATGATGCCTTTCGGTTGCCCGGTTGAACCAGAAGTGTAAATCACATAGGCCAAATGATTTGAATTCAGACCGGCTATTTCTGGATTGTGATTCAAGCCTGGGCGATCTATCGGGCGGAATAGATCAAAGCCTTTTTTAACCAAGTCATATGCTGTTTTTAACGCTTCCTCCCCGTTTTTATCGTACAAAACCAGCACAGGCTCTGCATTTTCTACAATATACCGCAAACGTTCTTGCGGATAATGGGGATCAATCGGTACATAAGCTCCACCCGCTTTAAGTATTGCCAATAGCCCCACGACCATCTCAGGGCTTATTTCCGCACAAACAGCAATCCGGGCATCGGGAGTAACGCCTTGAGCAATTAAGGCATGAGCTAACTGATTTGCCCGGCAGTTGACTTCCGCATAACTGAGAACTTCCCCATCAAAAACAATCGCTGGAACGTCCGGATTTGTCTCTGCCTGCTGCTCAAACAAACGATGAATACAACGTTCAGCAGGATAAGGCGCTTGCGTCCGGTTCCACTCCTCAATCAATAACTGAACCTCATTCTGCGGCAGAATATTGAGCTGACATATGGGCAGCTCTGAGTGTTCATTTAACGCCCATACAATTTGTTCCAGCGCCTGCTGAATATAGCCACACAGCCGTACCGCTGAAAGAGGAGAAACAACCTGAACCGTTAACCCTAAACTGTCGCCGTTATCCTCTACCGAGAGATTCAGAGGGTAGTTACTTCTCTCTTCTTCTCCAAGCCGTTCTACATTGCGTAAAGAGCAAAAATCGGATTTCCCACTATTCATTTGCCGGTTATGCCGGTAGTTAATCAGCGTGGTAAACAGTGGCGTTGGCGCAGCTACACCACTACAGCGTTGCGCCTCCGCCAGCGGCGTATGCTCATAGGTAAGCAGTTGCGACAAACGTTCATGAGTTTGTATTAATGCATCAGCCACGTTTTGAGTATCAATATCCATTCGTAGTGGCAAGGTATTAATAAATAGCCCCATTCCTTGTTCAGCGCCGGTATTACTTCCCATTCGGCCAAACAGTACTGTCCCGGTAACCACCTGTTGCCGGTCGCTGCTTTTCGCCAGCACTAGCCCCCAGCCCAAATGCATCAGGCTGGCTAAGCTGACACCGAAGAGCCGTGCTAAACTACGTAACGCAACATTCAGTTCATGAGGCAGCTCAAGGTGATATTCATCCACCTGACCGCCATCCTGTTCCACATCATAAATACCAAAAGGTGCGGTAGGTTCATCGATATTAGCTAACAAAGCACGAAAATAAGCTTCATAAGCCCGGTTCTCATTTGCTCTGCGGGCACAGGAAACCAAGTTGCGATAAGGTACAGGTATGGACAATTGTTCTGCCTGTCCGGACAACAACAGGCTGATTTCATTATGCATCATATCCAAAGTGGTATGGTCGCCGATCAGATGATGCATCACCTCTTGTACCAGCCAGCGTTCACTGCCAGGTTCTTGAGCAATGAACAAACGTAATAAAGGCGCTTCATTCAATGCTAAACGATGATGGGCAAGGGTATGGTGAGCCGCTAACTGCTCTATAAAGGGTATGGATGATCCTGCTGAGAGGAAGACTTCTGTCGCCTTTAGCAACGCTGATTTTAAAACGACCTGTACCGGCCCACAGCTGAGATTCTCTGCCAGAAATATTGTGCGTAGAATATCGTGACGATTCACCACCTGCTGTAACGCGTCGATATAAGCATCAAGGCTTTGCCGATCGTTAAAAGCCAACCTGAATATAACCTGATAAGGATCGCCTTCTTGAGCCAACAGGTGGTGGAATAAGATACCATCCTGTAACGGTGCTAAAGCATAAATATCCTGAATATTGCGCACCCCTCCCGGTATTTTCCCAATCAGCTTATCAATATCAGTTTGGTTCATGCTAATCAATGGGAGCATTTCCGGCACAATTCGTTCACAATCAGCACCAATCAAATTAGCAGGTATTAATGATCCTTCATCCGTTTCTTTAAGTATTGCAGCCTGCTCCGCTAACTTTGATGTAGAAAAAAGAGAGCCAGCCGGAACGACATAACCCCGTTTTCTTAACAATCCCATCAACTGTATAACGAGTAGAGAATGGCCCCCGAGAGAGAAAAAATTATCAAAGCGACTGACTTTCTCAATACCCAGCAATTCACACCAAATATCCGCCACCATCTGTTCGATTTCCCCATGCGGGGCTTGATAATTCTGATGTTCATAGGCAGAAATATCCGGAGCAGGTAATGCCTTACGGTCAATTTTGCCATTTGGTGTCAGTGGCAGGCGCTCTAATACAACAAAAGCCGCGGGAACCATATATTCCGGCAAGATAGCCAACAGATATTGCCGCAAAGTCACCACCAGCGGTTCTTTAGCCACATCAGCGGAAATAACTATATAAGCGACTAATCGCTTACCAGTACGGTCTTCACGGACAATAATGGCGGATGCCAGAACCATTGGATGGTTATCCAGACACGCCTCAATCTCGCCCGGTTCAATACGATAACCACGGATCTTAATCTGATGATCGTTACGACCAAGATATTCAAGGTTACCCTTGTCATCATAACGGGCTAAGTCACCGCTGCGGTACATGCGTGCATGAGGTTCAGTATGAAAAGGATCAGGAAAAAAGCGTTCTGTGGTGAGTTCAGGACGGTTTAAATAACCCCGGGCAATCCCTTCGCCGCCAATATACACTTCGCCAATGGCACCTGAGGGGACAAGCTGCTGCTGATCATCAAGTAAATAAATACGTGCATTCGTGACGGACCGCCCGATATAGTTGCCATATTCTGCGCTAGTCACCTGCTGAGTCGTAGCAATAATTGTCGCTTCTGTTGGCCCATAAGCATTAATCAGCATTGGCCTGCGGCCTTTAGCATTAAACCATAAATTAAAAGCAGATTTCTTTGCAGCTTCCCCACCGATAATCATCAATCTAATGGAGTCAGGCAACGAGAACTGTTGCATTTTGTCCGCAATCTCAGACCAGAAAACCGCAGGTAATAACAGCGTCGTGACTTTGTTCACGTCACAGCAATCTAAAAACGTCTGGGCAGAGGTGACCCAACTCTCATCACGCAATACAAGGGTTGCACCATGAGATAATGATGAAAATATTTCCTCTATAGAAGCATCAAACGAGATGGAAGAAAATTGTAATACTCTGTCTTTGGCGGAAATGGCAAACTGATCTTTGAAAAAACACGCTCTCTGATAAATTGCCTGATGTTCTATCATTACCCCTTTCGGCCGCCCTGTAGAACCTGATGTATAGATCACATAGGCCAGATTTTTAGCTGTTAGCGCAGTAATTACAGGGGAAACTTCATCCCTGTCCGCAAATAATGCCAACTCAAGCATTAAGCAAGCACTATCTTCAATAGAGACTGCCTTTAGTACCTCTTTTCCTACAGCATCATGTAATAACAGAGTGGGTTGAGCATCCTCAAGGATATAGCGTAAGCGCTCTGGCGGATAAACAGGATCAAGAGGAACGTAAGCACCGCCAGCTTTTAATATGGCTAATAAACCAATAATCAGCTCAAAACCTCTATCCGCACAGATCGCGACCCGCATATCAGGCTTAACACCTTTCGCGACAAGGCAATGTGCCAGTTTATTCGCCCAACGATTCAGCTCTCCGTAACTCAGCACTTCCTCTTTAAATATCAGCGCTGTTGCTTGAGGGTTTGCTTCTGCCTGTTGTTCGAAAAGCGTGTGAATACAACAGTCAAGAGGATAATCACTCTGGGCACTGTTCCAGGTATTTAACAGCCGAATCCGTTCATCTGTGGGTAATATATCTAATTGACAGACGGGCCGTGTCGGCTGTTGCTCTAATGCCTGAACAAGCTGTATCAATGTCTGTTGAACATAGTCACAAATTCGGATCGCTGACAAAGGAGCCACGACCTGTGCAGACAAAGATAAGCTAAAGTCGTCATCTTCTATTGACAGGCTGAGTGGATAGTTACTGCGCTCCTCTTCCGCCAAAAACTGAATTCCCAACGAACGAAAAGCTGCCGTCTTTTCTTCTACCCGTGTTTGACCATGACGATAGTTCAGTAATGCGGTAAATAACGGTGCGGGTGCGGCAACTGAACTACAGCGTTGAGCTTCTGCTAATGGCGTGTGTTCATAGCAAAGCAGCTCAGATAGCCGTTTGTGAGTATTTACTAATGCATCAGTTACACTGCTTTCATCAATATCTAACCGTAAGGGCAGCGTATTAATAAACAGTCCAATCCCCTGTTCAGCACCAAATTCTCCCCCCATGCGACCGAACAAGACCGTTCCCGTGACAACCTTTTGCAGGCCACTGCTTTTAGCCAATAAAACGCCCCAGGCCAAATGAACTAAACTCGCCAGGCTCACACCATAATGCCGTGCTAAATTACGCAGGGAAGCATTGAGCTCATCTGGCAGCTCACGATAGCATTCGTCGAATCGTGTATTACTCTGCACCGTGTCATACAGATTAAATGGAGCCGTTGGCTCATCAATATTTGCGAGCATACGGCGGAAGTAATCTTCATAACGCTGGCCTTGATTCGCCATAGAAGCGGTTGCAATGAGATTACGATAAGGTTCAGCCACCGGCAGAGAGTCAGCATTGTGTCCTGCTAACAGTGTTTCTATCTCATGATGTATTAACGCCAGTGTGGTGTTATCCCCAATTAAATGATGCATCACTTCCAGTACCAGCCAACGCTCACTATCTGGTTCCTGAGCGATAAACAGACGCAGTAACGGAGCCTCACTTAAGTCTAATTGATGGTGCGAAAGCGTATGCCTTGCCGCCAATTGTTCGCTATACAGCATGGAAGATTCAGCACAAAGTGTCACCTCTTCAACGTGTAACGGGGCTTCCCGAAGCACAACTTGCACCGTCCCACAGTCCAGTTCATTGCTGAAGAAAGCACTGCGCAAAATATCATGACGTTCAATAACCTGTTGTAACGCCTTAATATAATTATCTAAGCAGGATCGGTTATCAAACGCGAGACGAAAGAGCATTTGATAAATATCCCCTTCACCAGACAACAAATGATGGAATAAAATTCCGTCCTGTAACGGCGATAATCCGTAGATATCCTGAATATTTGTGACACCCCCCGGAACCTGAACGACTAACCGATCGATATCTGTCTGGCTCATTTCAATTAAAGGCAGCATCTCAGGGACAATCTTATGGCATTTGGTGCCAATTTGATTCGGTGGAATGGTCATCGTATTGTCTGAATCACGCAGCAACTTGGCCTGTTCAGCTAAAACAGGTGTTAAAAACAGAGACCCAGGCTGCACGGTATACCCTTTTTTTCTCAGCTGACCAATCAACTTAACCGTCAATAACGAATGTCCGCCAAGCGAGAAAAAATTATCATGGCGGCTAATACGCTCAATACTCAGCAACTGCCCCCAGATTTCCGCGAGGAGAGACTCTTTTACTCCCTGCGGGGCTTCATAATCCTGACGATAATAAGCAAATTCATCCGGCACAGGTAGTGCTGCACGATTAAGTTTGCCATTGAACGTCAGCGGAAGTTGTTCCAGGGCAACAAAAGCAACGGGAACCATGTAATCTGGCAGGCTGGATAACAGGTGCTGGCGTAAAACCGCAGCGACTGATTGCTGATTCAGCTCAGGTAATAACTCCAGGTATGCCACCAGCTGTTTGTCACCTTTTTCGTTTTCAATAGCAACTACTGCTGATGCCAGTACCGATGGGTGTGCAAGCAGACAAGCCTCTATTTCTCCGAGTTCAATACGAAAACCACGGATCTTAATCTGATAATCATTGCGGCCAATATACTCAAGATTACCGTCATCTCTGTAACGCGCCAGATCGCCTGTGCGATACATACGATTTTCCCCTTCTGAATGAAAAGGATCTGGGAAAAAGCGTTCTGCCGTGAGTTCTTCACGGTTTAAGTAGCCCCGGGCAACACCCATTCCACCAATATACAGCTCACCAACAGCACCTAAAGGGACCAGTTGACGTTGATTATCTAATAAATAAATACGCGTATTAGCGATAGGTTTACCAATCGATGGATAGTTGGCAACCGCGAGCTCTTCATCCCCTAAAACATGGGCTGTAGACCAAACCGTGGTTTCTGTTGGGCCATACAAATTCCAGACAGAATGACTATTTACGGATAAAACGTTAGCCAGGTTTATTGGCAACGCTTCTCCTCCACATAATATTTTTATATTGTTTAAAAACTGAGTATCTTCATTGGTAATCAGGCTATAAGTCGAAGGTGTGCCTTGGATCATTGTGATCTGATTGTCCAGCAACATTTTGACTAAGGCCTCTTTATTGAGGAATATTTTTTTGTGGGCAATAAATACCGCCGAACCATTAATTAATGGCAGGTATATTTCCAGCGCCACAATATCAAATGAAATCGTACTGGAAAATAATATCCTTTCTTTGTGGGTAAAATTCAGTTTATGACTCATTGCCAGTAATAGATTTACCAGGCTTCGATGTTCAATCATGACTCCTTTAGGATTTCCCGTCGAACCAGAGGTGTAAATCACATAAGCCAACTGACGTGAAGTTAAAGCGGGTATATTTGGATTTTTTTCTGATAAATCTGCCAATATTAACTGGCTAATATCTAAACTCTTCTTCCCGGTTTTGAGATAAGCCGTTAATACTACACCGCTTTGTGTATCGTGCAATACAACTTCTGGTGCAGCATCTTGCAAAATATAATGTAACCGTTCTGGCGGATAATCTGGATCCAACGGCACATAACACCCTCCAGCCTTTAAAATTGCCAGCAGACTGATAATGGCTAATGGACTTCGTTCAACACAAATAGCTACCCGGTTGTCAGGAACAACCCCCTGAGCAATTAAAAAATGGGCTAACTGGTTTGCCCGACAGTTAAGTTCCGCATAACTCAGGGTTTCATTATAAAAAACCAGCGCAGTTGCTTCTGGATGAGTCGTAGCTTGTTGTTCAAACAACGTATGAATGCAAACATCGTTCGGATAATCAGATTGAGTATCGTTCCAGAGATCCAGCAATAACGTGCGTTCTTCAGGAGGTAATATATCAAGCTGATTGATAGCGAAAGTTGGCTGTTCATGCAGTGCCCATACCAATTGTGCCAATGTCTGCTGTAAATAACCTAATAATCGTTTGGCGGATACAGCGGCTGCCATCAAACATATTGTTAATGTTAAATGTATACCGTCATCAACAGTAGTCAGGGTTAACGGTAAACGGTGATTCTCTTCTTTCCCCGGGCCATTTCTCCAGCAGGTTGGGTTATTGTCAGATTGGAATTGGTAGTCGCTGAATGCAAGAAGCGGCGCAGCAACCGGATATTCATTTTCAGTATTAACTGACGGCGATGACAGATATTGTTCTATAAACCGTAACGCATCACTGACACCCTGATCATTGCAACTTAAAGGTAAAGATAAAATAGACTGATCAGCCTGATTGTGCTGGTCGGCACCGATTTGAGTATTTTTTCGTATACCAATAACGACCTGCTCCTGACCGCTATATTTTGCTAACACAATCCCCCAGGCAAGGTGAAAGAGGCTGGAAAAACTCACTGCCAAATTATTACATTGAAAACGCAACTCAGCCGTGAATTGAGGTGATAATTCCAGGCAATACTCATCAAATTGATGAGTATTTTCAGTCAAGAACAGATTAGGGTAACAATGACCAATTGACGTTTCTGATAATACAATATTTCTATTTTTATCACACATAAATAAGGTGTCCAATTTTACTGAATGAATTAAATGCTTCCATTTGAACGACAGGTTAATTAAGAATATAAAACGCAATAACGCAGAGCAATTAACTGTTGTCAATTAACATGCTTAATCTTTAAAAGTCGCAAATTAAATAAATCAATAATATTGTTTTTTCTGAGTATTGTATAAATAAGAATAATAACCTTCTTTTTTCAATAACTCTTCAGGGTTGCCATCCTCGACTAATTCACCTGATGCCAATACAATGATTCTATTAACGTGTTTAAGGCCACCCAATCTATGCGTTATCATAATAGAAGTTTGTCCTTTAGAAAGTTCATGGAATTTATCAAAAAGATAGGCTTCTGCTTTAGGATCAATAGCACTGGTAGGTTCATCAAATATAATGACAGAACCGCCGGAGAAAAAAGCGCGCGCCAAAGAAAGCCGCTGCCACTGACCACCAGAGAGATCGTTGCCGTAAAATTCTCGCCCTAACATATGATTTGCGGATGGATAACAATCGAGTTCGAAGCCAGCATCTTCACAAGCTTTAATAAACCTGGCTTCGTTATTTGACTGTTCTGAATTACCAATAGTCACATTTTCCGAAATAGATAAATTATATTTACCAAAATCCTGAAACAAAACTGAAAATTCTTTATACCAGACATTAATATCAATAGTTGATATATCAACTCCTCCCATAGTAATAACACCTTCAGTCGGTTTGTATAATCGACAAAGTAGTTTTATTAATGTTGATTTTCCAGAACCATTTTCACCAACGATAGCTATATTATCATTTGGATAAAGTGTTAAATTAATATTTGATAATGTTTTATCTGTATCATTATACGAGAAACTGACATTCTCAAACTTAATCGTTCTGTCTTCAGGCATGGCTGATAACACATATTTGTACTCTTGGTTGGAAGCCAGATTTTCTATTTCTTTGAGTCGATAGAAAAAAAGCTGAGATACCCCAAGATTGCTGAATGAAAAAACAAGCCATTGACAAGAAGCGCAAAACAGAGAAATCGACTGTATAATCCCAACCATGCCTCCCAAAGAGATCTCCCCTTTTATAATGTTACTTACAATCCAGTACATAGAGAGAATTGATGCCGCTAAATAAACAGCATTCCAAAGTTGAGGGATATAGAGCTGTTTTTTCCTTACATGATTCAACTCTTTTTCAAGATTCTTAAACTCCTTTTCATGTTTGCCCATAAAAAAAGCAGAAAGACCGTACATCTTAATTTCTTTTATCAAATGTATGTTCAGCATGACGCTTAAATAGTAGATAATTAACCGGGATGCTAACCCTTTGCCAAGCATCGTTTCAAATACATCAATTTGCGCTTTCGTTAATGACAGTGTGACAGGAATTATCGGCAATAAAAGTGCAAAAGGTAGCCACCAACTTAATGAGGCCAAAACGATAGACAGTGAGATAAGCGTAATACTGCCTTTTAAACAATCAATGAAACTAATCAGAAAACTAAGTGGTTTGTAGGATGCCTCTTTCGATAAGACGTCAAATGTATTATGAACCTCCGGCTGTTCCATAATTTTTAAATCAGTAATATTGGCAGTCAGTGTCATTATTCTCACTTGTATCGCGTAAGATGCCCGCTGATTCATCATAGTTTGTATTGTTGTCACAAAAGGCGTGATTATTCCAGGTAAAATAAGCGACAACATCCAGAAAGAAACCATTATATACAAATTATCAAAAAATCCATCGTTTATCCTATTGATAATATCAATACTCAATACGACACCAATTGTTGGCAGTACGGCCTGGATCAGAATAAGAAATAAAAATATAAAGAAATAAACCGGCATCGTTTTATATAAGATAGCCAGGGAGTAAAAAAATATACTCACCTTTTCTTGGTAATTTTTCATTAAGACCTCAAAAATGATAATTATTAATCAACCCACTCCAGAAGAATATCCATTATCGCCACTTTTTATTTTCCAAATAAATAACGTATAAAATTAATATTTAAGCATTTTCAAAAATAAACATCACCTTCACAACTCCTCAACCTATTTGGCTGAGGAGCTGCTTCAATTTTATTTACTTAATTAAACACCCGGGATAATTCATCAATCAATACGCTTCTGTGCGCTTTATCAGACATCATGCTGGCATGATCGCCGGGTATTTTGACAGAAACGATTTTGTCTACCGTAATACTATGTTCCCAACCCAGAGTTTTAGTCGGTTGCCAAACATTCTCTTCGCCGGACATTCCCTTTGTCACAAACTCATCTGATGAATGATAAATATGAATCCGACCATCAACGGCAGGAGGAACATAGTCAACAATCGCTTTAATAATTCGATCCCTTTGCTCCCAACGGTGGGCTTCACCCGGTACGTCGAACACGTCATCAAGATAAGATGACTGTTTTAAGCAAGAGATAAAATCAGCCAGATGCTCAAATTCACGTTGCTGCAACGCCTCAACTAATGGTTCATCATGACGAATAATGCCATCCAGAATGAGTGAATGTAATATAAGCTCCTTAGGTCCGTATTTTCTCGTTTCCTCTGGCAATAAACGCGGGTGTAATACATCAATAAGCCCGATAAAATCTACATTTAAATTCATTCGCTGTAATTTTTCTGCAATAGCATAAGTTAATATGCCACCCGCCGAATAGCCAACCAGACGATACTGTTCACAGCCGTCCTGGCTTAAAATTAACGTGACCATCTCATTAACAATCTGTTCCATATTTCCCTCGCGCTCTACGGAAGGCCAGGGTACACCAAAGCAGGAATAATCCCCTGGCAGCGCTTGCGAAATTTCATTGGCATACCACAGATCACCTTCTCCGGTCGGGAGGAAGAACAGACAAGCTTGTGCATTACCCTTTTTAAAAGGAATTAATGCGGGTTGATTGAAATGTCGCTCTCCTCTTAACACCAAAGCGTATTGAGAGAGGGTTGGATTCAACATCAAATCACGAATTGATGAACAATAGCCTTTTTTCTTCAATTCAAAAATAAATTGAATAGCCAACAGAGAATGTCCGCCCAGTGCAAAAAAGTTATCATGCCGGCTTATCTGCTCTACCCCCAGCAATTCACGCCAGATAGTCGCCAACGTATACTCAATCTCACCTTGTGGTGCTTCATAAACTTCGCGGGCCAATGCCATTTGATCCGGAGCAGGCAGCGCCCGGCGATCCAGCTTGCCGTTCCGGGTCAGCGGGAAAGCATCCAGCCGGACAAACGCAGACGGTATCATATATTCAGGTAATCGAGTTGACAGATGCGAACGCAAATGTTGCGCCAGTCCTTCCTCATCATCCGCGACCACATAAGCGACCAGACGCTTATCCTCCCCTTTGCTATAAGTGACCACCAGTGACTCCCGAACGGCAGGGTATTCCACCAGACGCGTTTCTATCTCGCCGGGTTCTATACGGAATCCCCGGATTTTCACCTGCTGATCATTGCGCCCCACATAAACCAGGTTACCCTCCGGCAGATAACGGGCAAGGTCACCTGTCCGATACATGCGAGCTCCCGGCATCACTGAGAATGGATCATCCAGGAAACGCTCTGCGGTCAGATCCGGTCTGTTCAGATAACCACGGGCGATACCCGCCCCTCCGATATAGAGTTCACCTACCGCGCCCCGCGGCACTGGCTGACCCCG
>NZ_JBHFKZ010000053.1:0-37427 GCF_042879375.1 Photorhabdus sp. RM323S | reverse complement strand
CTTCGTTCGATATGCATTTCCTTTAAAAAATCAGGGCGAGATCTCACATTTTTAGATTTAATTTAAAAAACAGACTGAATGGCTATCAAAGACTATTGATAAAGCCGTATTGAGTGGGGGAGATTATATCAATATCTATTTATTGGTTGTTTTTTCGTAAAATGGAATCCCGCCCCACCTATAAAGTTTACTAGTAATTCTGAGCAGGTTTTATAGGTCATTACTCTTTGTTTTGTCTTCATAAATCAGCAGTTAAATAACTTTATGATATAAAAATACCTCTTCTTGTTTTTTCGTATAATCATCCTTTTTTTAGGGCTTAAATCCTGTCAAATTAACCGTTTTATCCTTTTTTTATTGCGTTATTTTTATAGTTTTCTTCATAAAATAGCCAGTGAAAAAGCGTTTGAACACACATCTGTTTGGACGATATTCTTTTGCGTGTGGATTTCTTTTTAACTTTCTATTAATGGTTAATGATTTTCGATTAAATGCAATTAGCTCTCCTTCGGAAAAACTGCATTTATTGCGTTAAATCCGCCCTGAATATAAAATTTTAATGCCGCTGGATGCGCACTTTTAAATGTTTATGGTAGATTAATTTTAATATCTGTCTCAGAGGAAGCTACATGTATTCCAATCCGTTTTTAAGCAAATTAACCTTATTATCTTTTTAGATAAAAAATGAAATTTAAATTATTTTCTGTTTAAAGTATTAAAAATTTATTAACTATTATCATATTGGATATCGTAGTATGAGCAAAATGAAATAATTTCAGCTTACTTGTAAAGTCTCGACATTCGGCTAATATTTAGTTAGATTTGGCTATCTAGAAGTCTAAACATGTAAACGGACAAAAAAATCGAGGTTATAGCATGCCAATTTGTATACCGGATGAATTACCTGCTGTGAATTTCTTACGAGACGAAAATGTGTTCGTGATGACATCTACCCGTGCAAATATTCAAAATATACGTCCGTTAAAGGTATTGCTGCTTAACCTGATGCCAAAGAAGATTGAGACAGAAAATCAATTTTTACGATTGCTATCCAACACACCTTTGCAGGTAGATATTCAGTTACTCAGAGTAGATAACCGGAAGTGTAAGAATACGCCTATTGAACATTTGAATAACTTTTATTGTGATTTAGAGCAGATAAAACACCAAAATTTTGATGGTCTAATTGTCACTGGTGCCCCATTGGGGTTAGTTGAATTTGGCGATGTGGCGTATTGGGGGCAGATCGAAAGAATAATTAGTTGGGCAAAGGAGCATGTAACTTCTACTCTATTTATCTGTTGGGCAGTACAAGCGGCTTTGAATATTTTGTATGGTTTGCCGAAGTTTACCAGAGAAGTAAAATTATCAGGTGTTTATTATCATACTACTCTTGACCCTCTGGCACTTTTGACTCGGGGGTTTGATGAATCTTTTTTTGCTCCTCATTCCCGCTATGCGGACTTTCCTGAGCCGGTTATTCGTGAACATACGGATCTGGATATTCTTTCCTGTTCTGAAGATGCAGGTGTGTATTTACTGGCGAGCAAAGATAAACGCATGGTGTTTGTAACGGGTCATCCTGAATATGATGCCGGAACACTGGCTGGTGAATATTTACGTGATTTAGCGGCAGGTCTAGATCCAAAGATCCCAATAAATTATTTTCCAGATAATAATCCAGAAAGAAAACCATTGGCCTCATGGCGCAGCCATGGGCATTTACTATTTTCCAACTGGCTAAATTACTATGTGTACCAGATTACGCCATATGATCTTACTTACATGAATCCAACACTGGATTAATATCTTCATAAATGGCTGAATTTCAGCCATTCCATTCCCCAGATTTTTTTCTGATCTTCTGTCAAAACATCGCACTTTTTATAGTTTATCTTATATAACAAAAACTTAACAAAGTTATCGTGTAATTTATGGAATCTATTTCTCTAATTATGTGTAGGTAATTTGTCATTTAACTCATTGTTTTTACTTTAATAAAATTAATTTTTTTAAAAAATGGAAATCGTTTTTGATTTATTTTAAATATAGATTACTCTTATTCAGGTGTGCTTTAAAATGAGGATGGGTAAATGACGCAGCAAACTTTAGCGACTGAATTATCGTTTATTAAGCAATTTGGCGCGGCAGAGCGGGAGGTTTTGACGCCTGAAGCGGTAGATCTTCTGGAAAATCTGGTTATCCAGTTTACTGATACACGGAAAAAGCTATTAGCGGATCGGAATATTTGGCAGAAGAAAATTGATGGCGGTGAATTGCCTGATTTTATTTCGGAAACCAGTTCCATTCGAGAAAGTGAATGGAAAATTCAAAATATTCCAATTGATCTCCGTGACCGCAGAGTAGAAATCACTGGACCAGTTGAACGGAAAATGGTTATCAACGCGTTGAATGCCAATGTAAAAGTTTTTATGGCTGATTTCGAAGATTCCTTAGCGCCGGCTTGGGATAAGGTTATTGAGGGACAAATTAATTTACGTGATGCTGTGAATGGCACAATTTCTTACGTTAATGAGCAGGGTAAACTGTACCAGTTACAATCAAATCCTGCTGTTTTGGTCGCACGGGTAAGAGGGCTTCATTTACCGGAAAAATATGTTCTCTATCAGGATGAACCCATTGCCGGCGGATTGTTTGATTTCGCGCTCTATTTTTACCACAACTATCAGCAATTGCTGGCAAAAGGGAGTGGCCCTTATTTCTATTTACCCAAAATTCAGTCTTACCACGAAGCACTTTGGTGGAGTGATGTGTTCAGTTTTGCAGAAGATCGCTTTGATTTGCCGAGAGGTACAATCAAAGCAACAGTATTGATTGAAACTCTGCCTGCTGTATTTCAGATGGATGAGATTCTTTACCATCTTCGTCACCATATTGTTGGCCTTAACTGTGGTCGATGGGATTATATTTTCAGTTATATCAAGACATTGAAAAATCATAGTGACCGGGTTTTACCTGATCGTCAATCTGTCACGATGGATCAGCCGTTCCTGAGTGCTTATTCCCGTTTACTGATCAGAACCTGCCATAAACGCGGAGCATTTGCGATGGGGGGAATGGCCGCCTTTATTCCAAGTAAAGATACTGAACACAACAAATGGGTGTTAGATAAAGTCCGGGCGGATAAAGAGTTGGAAGCGCGTAATGGTCATGATGGTACATGGGTTGCCCATCCTGGTCTTGCCGATACGGTAATGGAGGTTTTCGATAAGGCATTGGGAGAACTGCAAAACCAGTTAGCTATTTCCCGCGGGGAAGATGCGCCTATTACGGCAGTGCAATTGCTGGAGCCTTGTCCAGGAGAGCGCACTGAAGAAGGGATGCGCGCCAATATCCGCGTAGCAGTTCAATACATTGAAGCCTGGATTTCAGGAAATGGGTGCGTGCCTATTTATGGCTTGATGGAAGATGCTGCGACAGCAGAAATTTCCCGGACATCCATTTGGCAATGGATTCATCATGAAAAATTATTATCCAACGGTAAAAAAGTAACAAAAAGCTTATTCAAAAAAATGCTGGAAGAGGAAATGGAGGTCATTAAGCAAGAAGTTGGAGAAACACGTTTCAGCCAAGGGCGATTTAGCGATGCGGCCAAGTTGATGGAGCATATTACGACTCAGGACGAACTGATAGATTTCCTGACACTGCCGGGATATCAATTGCTCGACTAAGCAACGAATAACAATAAACCACTATTATCCGATTAATTTAATAAAAGATTAGGAAGTAGAAGTCATGACAATCTCCAGAACTCAACAAATCGCTCAATTGGAACAAGAATGGAAAAGCGCTCGCTGGAATGGAATTATCCGTCCGTACAGTGCGGAAGAAGTGGTTAAATTGCGCGGTTCGGTAAATCCTGAACATACATTGGCGCAGCTTGGTGCTAAAAAGCTGTGGGAATTACTGAATGGCAAGGCAAAGAAAGGTTATGTGAACTCATTGGGTGCATTGACCGGCGGACAGGCATTACAGCAGGCGAAAGCGGGTATTGAAGCGATTTATCTTTCTGGCTGGCAGGTTGCGGCTGATGCTAACACCGCATCCAGTATGTATCCTGATCAATCCCTCTATCCGGTGGATTCGGTTCCGGCAGTAGTCAAACGTATTAACAACAGTTTCCGCCGTGCAGATCAGATTCAGTGGGCAAATGGCATTGGTACTGATAGCCAGGAATATACCGATTATTTTCTGCCAATTGTGGCAGATGCGGAGGCAGGATTTGGTGGTGTTCTGAATGCTTTTGAATTGATGAAAGCCATGATTGAGGCTGGCGCTGCGGCTGTTCACTTTGAAGATCAACTTGCTGCGGTGAAAAAATGTGGTCATATGGGCGGTAAAGTTCTGGTTCCGACACAAGAGGCCATTCAAAAATTGGTTGCTGCGCGTTTGGCCGCGGATGTTTCTGGCGTGCCGACATTGCTGATTGCCCGTACAGATGCCGATGCAGCTGATTTGTTGACTTCTGATTGTGACGCTTATGACGGTGAATTTATTACTGGCGAGCGGACTTATGAAGGATTTTTCCGTACCAGAGCAGGTATCGATCAGGCGATTAGTCGTGGTTTGGCTTATGCGCCGTATGCTGACTTGGTGTGGTGTGAGACGTCAACGCCTGATATCGAAATGGCTCGCAGTTTTGCTGAGGCGATTCACGCTAAATATCCTGGTAAATTACTGGCTTACAACTGTTCTCCATCGTTCAATTGGAAAAAGAATTTGGATGATAAGACCATTGCGCGTTTTCAGGCTGAATTGTCAGCAATGGGCTATAAATTCCAATTTATTACTCTGGCGGGTATCCACAGTATGTGGTTTAACATGTTTGACCTGGCACACGCTTACGCGCAGGGAGAAGGCATGAAACATTATGTGGAGAAAGTTCAGGAAAAAGAATTCGAATCCATTGAACGTGGTTATACCTTCTCTTCCCATCAGCAGGAAGTGGGTACAGGCTATTTCGATAAAGTGACCACGATTATTCAGGGTGGGACATCATCTGTCACTGCATTGACGGGTTCTACGGAAGAGCAGCAGTTCTGATTGTTGTGTTTCTTATTCTATTCAGCCTGCTTATTGCAGGCTGAATATATTGAGGAGTTGCGATGGGGATAAATTCAGCACATCTGATAGCACAAACTATTTTACAAGGATTCGATGCACAGTATGGCCGCTTTTTGGAGGTGACTTCAGGTGCACAGCAGCGCTTTGAACGGGCTGATTGGCGCGCCGTTCAGCAAGCCATGAAAAAGCGTATCAATCTTTATGATCATCACGTTGGGCTGGTCGTTGAGCAGCTTAAATGCATACATGGTGCTTTCGGGTATGATGAAGAGTACATTGCCGAAGTGAAGGTGGTTTATACCAGTTTATTACCGGATTATCCCCGATTTGAAATTGCCGAGAGTTTTTTTAATTCTGTTTATTGCCGTCTGTTTGAGCATCGTAACCTGACACCGGATAAGTTATTTATTTTTACCTCCCAGCCTGCCCGCAGATTTCGGGATATTCCCCGTCCTTTATCCCGTGACTTTTTCCCTGATGGCAACCTTGCCTCAATGCTACGGACAATGCTTAATGACCTGCCGCTGCGTTTGCACTGGGAAGATCTGGAGAGGGATATTCGTTACATCACGGATTATCTGCAACGAACATTTCCAGTTGAGGAATTATTACAGGCGACTTTTCAGATAGTGAATGAACTGTTTTATCGTAATAAAGCCGCCTGGCTAGTGGGTAAAATCCGTATTGAAAATCAGGTTTCCCCTTTCTTATTGCCGATCCATCATAACGAATCTGGTGGGATTTTTATTGATACCTGTCTGACCGATCAGGCTGATGCCAGCATTGTATTCGGTTTTGCTCGTTCCTATTTTATGGTTTATGCGCCTTTACCTGCGGCTTTGGTTGAGTGGCTGAGAGAAATTCTGCCGGCCAAATCGACCTCTGAGCTTTATATGGCAATTGGCTGTCAGAAGCATGGTAAGACAGAATATTACCGGGAATATCTGGCATTCATTACCTTTTCCAAAGAACAATTTATGATCGCTCCCGGTGTTAAGGGGATGGTGATGTTAGTGTTTACTTCCCCTTTACTTGATAGAGTATTCAAGGTTATTAAAGATAAATTTGCGCCACAGAAAGAGGTGACTCAGGAGCGGGTACAAGAGTGTTACCGGTTGGTCAAAGAACATGACCGTGTGGGGAGAATGGCTGACACACAGGAATTCGAAAATTTCGTTGTTGATAAGGTTCGTATCAGTCCTGAGCTAATGGAAGAGTTGCAGAAAGAAATACCGGAAAAGTTAGAAGATTTGGGGGATAAGATCCTTATCAAGCATTTGTATATGGAACGCCGGATGACACCGTTGAATATCTATATGGAACAGGTGGATGAACAGAAACTGAAAGATGCGATTGAAGAATACGGCAATGCGATTAAACAACTTGCTGCGGCGAATATTTTCCCCGGAGATATGTTGTTCAAAAACTTTGGTGTGACACGGCATGGGCGTGTGGTGTTCTACGACTATGATGAAATCTGTTATATGACGGAAGTTAACTTCCGCGATATACCACCGCCACGTTATCCAGAAGATGAATTGGCCAGTGAACCTTGGTACAGCGTGGCACCAAATGATGTTTTTCCTGAGGAATTCCGGCACTTTCTTTGCACTGACAGTCGCATTCGCCGCTATTTTGAAGAGATGCATAGTGATTTGTTCAAAGCAGATTATTGGCGAGCGCTACAGGAACGGATTAAAGGTGGTCATGTGGAAGATGTGTTTGCATATCGCCGCAAACAGCGGTTTAGCCAACGCACTGAGATAGGAACCTATTCTATTTCCAACGTTTCAGCTTGATTTTGACGGGGAATTGGCAGTTGCCGTTGGCAACCGCCGTTTTCATCAGTAGTTGATATGATTATGTGAATCTACCGTGTACAATTTATCTTAAAATTATAAAGTGACGAATTATTAAAATAGTGACATCATATATATTTATTAAATTCAAGCGATAAATTATATGAAAATAATTCAATGAAAAACAAAATAATTATCCGCAAGAAACAAGATGAGAATAAATGTATAGCATATAATCAGAAATTAAGATTTAAGAGTAAATAGCAATCCTGGATTCCCCAAAAAAATCAAGCAGTCAATTTTTTTGGGGAAATTCAGCGTTTATCGATTACCTTGGTTGTTCAGGCCAATCAATATCATTTTCCTGTGAAATATCTACCCGGTTAAGCATTACTCTATATTCTTTCCATGCCGATAAAGCTATTTTCTCTTCTTTAGTAGCAATATCTAAATCAACAGCATCTTGCAATGGTGCGATTTTTTTTATTGCCTCAGCCATTAATTGCTGCTTTTGGAATTGAGCATATTGCTGTAATTCATCTTTTGTGGGTGGGGGAATATCAGCCCATTCTGGCAAGCCATTTTTACCCGCTATACGGTATTTTCCTTCTGGCGCGTTATTAGCGGCATATTCATAATAAACATCACTATTGACTTCCATAATATCATCCGGCAATGAACCAGCAGCAATATAATTCTCTTTCAATTCTATTGGGTAGAATGCATTGGTTTTTGCACTGTAATAATACATAACTAATATCCTATCGCTATCCAAAAGAATGGGCTGTTCCATCTGGCGTTTACCCAAGAATTTAATAAATCGAAAGATGAGCTATCAATCACATTTACGTAGCCAACAACCGCCCCCATACTACCTATTTTGCTCTGGATAGGATTAATACTCACAGAGTAATCCATATTGGAAAAACTAATTGGTAATTGAATACGAGCCACATTGCCACTTTGGATCACGTCAGTGCGTCCCCATTGATAAATTACACCGGTATCTCCACATTTCCACCAGCCATTAACAGCTTTACCGGCTGTATTTTTATTACCTTTAGCATTAATTTTTTTATCAACTTCAATACTAATTTTTTTGTCTAATTCAGTATCGATTCTCCTGTCTACTTCAATATTAATTTTTTGGTCTATTTGTTCTGGTGTGTATACACCGATATCCACGGCACCCAAATGAATATCCTCAGACAACTCTTTACCATTCACTTTTCGAATATTAGGCACTCTATTACTAAGCTTTTCATTAAACGAATCTGCTAATTCTTGGGTAAGCTTTTGTGTTGCGGCCAACGTACTGCTATTGCCAAGCCGGTCTGTAAGCTGAACAATGCCTTCCTGTGCTAATGAAGCACTTGGAGTTTCCGTTGTGATTTTTTGCTCTAAAGCTCTATTTAATTGTGTAGTGAGTTTGACGATATCGCCATCATCCAAAACATCATCGCTAGATTGTGTAGAGATAAAATCAGCTACCACAGATGATATCGTTGATGACTGACGCAAGACCTTATTTAATAAACCAATAGAAATAGTATTTGGTGGGATCCCTGTGTTCAGGTCCCGACTTTCTTCATATTCTCCTTGAGAAACAACATTAGCATCTTGGCTAGCAGAAAAGGCTTTAAATTCATTTTTATTACTCATAATTCCTCCTTAAGGAAAAAATAATGTTTTCATTAAATAAGATTTTGAGTTAATAGATATTAAAATAAAACATCTGTCCTATCATCGAATATCATTTTGATATTGCATTTCAATAATAGTCTCTTTCTGATAAAGAACGATGAAAATTTTTTATAACTTGTAGCAATTAACTATTTTCTTATAGTTAATTTGAGTAATAGATCAACACCTGAAACTAAATTTTGAATTTTTAGATGAACCTCTCACAACAAAAAATCACCGGGTCCAATAAGCTTTGTAAGCTCATAAAAACATGCTTAAGTATTTATTAGCTTGAATTATCCAGAATTTGTCTATCCTTATATATGTGGACAAATTCTATTGTCAATATTTATAAGCCTACTTTAAGTAAGGGAGAATTGTATGCCATCAAGAAGAGACGTCATGGTTGGAGGATTAAGTCTTGCTGCTGCCGGTATTCTATCTACGGTATCTTCAGCTAATGCTGCAACTGCTAACATAAAACTGCAAGGAGCTTATAAAACAGGTAGTGTAGAAAAAGCCCTTGATATTATTAGTCTTTATGATTTGGAAGACGAAGCACGTAAACTGATTCCTGCCCCTCAATTTGGCTATATTAGCAGTGGTTCAGGTGATGAATGGACGCTACGAGAAAATACTAGAGCCTTTGACGATTACCAAATTATTCCCCGCTATCTCGCGGGGATAAAAGAACCTGACACAACAACCGAATTACTTGGCAGTAAAGTGGATATACCTATTTTCATTCCACCGATGGCGGCACACGGACTGGCTCATATCTCCGCTGAAGTGGGAACCGCAAGAGGTGCTGCTGCTGCTGGTACCCTGTTTACTGCACAAACTCTGTCTAATTCATCTCTCGAAGATATAGCAAAAGTGAGTAACGGCCCCAAATGGTTCCAAATTTATTTTACCAAAGATATGGGTATTAACCGTGAACTAATTCGCCGGGCTAAAGCTATGGGCGCAACCGCCATCGTATTTACGGTTGATTTAGAGTGGAGCGGTAATAGGGAAGCTGATAGACGTAATAAATTTACCTACCCAAGTTCACTTCTATTTCCTAATATTCCTGGCGCTCCCGTTGGTGCAACGTTATCAGAGATTACAGCGCTATTTAAACGTGATCTTGATTTTAAGGATCTGGAATTTCTTGCCAAAGAATCAGGTCTTCCAATCATTGTAAAAGGTATTCAATCTGCCGAAAATGCTAAAGAATGTGTTGACCACGGAGCCGCAGCCATTCAGGTCTCTAACCACGGTGGCCGGCAATTAGACACTGTCCCGGCAGCAATCAAGTCATTACCAGGCATTGTTGAAGCCGTTGGGCGTCACATTCCGGTCTATTTAGATGGCGGTATCCGTCGCGGTATTCATGTGTTTAAAGCTCTCGCATTAGGTGCTAAAGCTGTCGCTATCGGCAGACCAATTTTATATGGACTGGCATTGGGCGGAGCACCAGGCGTGACTTCCGTTTTAAACCTGCTTAAGGATGAGCTGAAACTTAGCATGAAGCTGGCGGGATGCGCAGCTATTAAAGACATTGAGAGAAAGTTTATCAGTTTAATTTAACTCATTAACTGATAACGTAAATATCAGCCCCGTTTCATTTAAAATAGGTGATTTAAGGAAACGGGGTAAATTCTGTTAACCACGGTGATTTTTATAATTTAACCGGTAAAATAGAATTCTCACTTTCCCCCTGAAATATTCTTCAAGGGGAAATGTTTAATATAAATATTAATGAAGTATACGAGACGCTGACAGCTCCGTGAGATCAATTTCATACCTTTGTTGTTCTTCCATTCTACTGCGTAAAACATCTTCTACTAATGCAGAAAAACCTGTCATCATTTGCCGTTCCATAATAATGCCTTTTGGCTCAGGCCACGGCAGGCTGGCAATTGGCCAGTCACAATATAGTTTATAATAATTAAACTGATCCAGCCGCTCTTTACTCTTGTCAAAATCATTACTCCAGTAGGCATTACCCAACCGGAAGTTTGTATAGAATTCATCAAAGCGGCCAAAGATTTCATAAATATAATCAGCGGTTTTCAGCATATTTTTCCATGCTACTTCTTCACTGATATAACCAGCGCAAAAACAATTACGGCTTAAAACAATTGCAAGCCACAAATCAAATCCCCAAACCAATGCAGGTGGGCGCCCATTAGTAGTTTGAGAACATTTACGAATAGAGTCAGGTGTTACTTCAACTAATTTGGCAAGAACTTTAAACATTTTGCCATCACTAAGCGCAGCATCAACAGCAAAATGTTTTGAATGTACCCCACCCCACAAACCGGTTAGCATTTTCATATAACCTTCTTCATCAATAATTCCCCAGTCACTGTATAGTTGGGATTGATGTTCCTGAGTAGGTGATAATGGGAGCAGCCAGTAACGATAGTTATCATGAGCAACCCGTGACTGCAAAGGATAATGCTCCAGAGTTTCACTCCAAAAACCCAGCCAATAGTCACTCACAATATTTAACCGCAATACCTGGCGCTTTTCTTCCGGTAAAAAAGATAAACCTGCTTGTTGATAATAACGCCGTTGTTCCCATTCAGGACGTTTAACAATACGATAAATAATAACTGAAAGTAACATTACTGAAAATAATGCTATACTGACTACTTGTGCCAGAAGTAAATAATCTGTGGCAGGGACGGATACATTATCTATTATAAATAATACAATTGCTAAAGATAATATAATTCCCATACAGACTGCAATTACAAATAAAATATTAATCAATGCGTATAATGAACTCAGAAAAGGTAACTTTCTTTTTTCACAGATAATATTCTTTATTACCTGATAGCCTTTAGCAGGAAACTGCCTATAATGAGGCTGATTTTGTAAAAGTTCTTTCATCACAAATGATTCCTTTCCGAAAATTATCTACCATATATGATAATTCTTATCTGTATTATAACAAACCTCAGGAAAACATTATTTTTGCTGCTAAGTATCAATTTAATCAAATTAACCCCATAAGGGGACAAGCATAGTGAACTTTTCTGGAGAATATTTTCTATCGTAGAAACATGATAACATCCTAATATTGTTATCATGCTGGCTGTAAGGGGCGCAATGAAACTGATTAACCAAAAAAAGTTACTGGAACAAGCCGAAGCTATTTGCCTGGCACGGGGCGTTCGCTTTACTCCGCAGCGGTTTGAAGTTTTGCGTCTGATTTCAGAGCAACCCGGCGCAATCAGTGCTTATGATTTACTGGATTTATTGCGGGAAGCAGAACCACAGGCTAAACCACCAACCATATACCGGGCACTGGAATTTCTGCTGGAACAGGGATTTATTCATAAAATAGAATCCACCAACAGTTATGTGCTGTGCCACCATATCGAACAACCAAGCCACACCTCAGCAATGTTTATTTGCGACCGCTGTGGTTCTGTTACAGAACGGGATGGTGGAGCCGTTGAATCCGCTATTCAACAGTTAGCAAAAACTGCCGGATTCAGTTTACGCCATACAGTCATTGAAGCGCATGGTTTATGTTCCTCTTGTGCAGAGATTGAATCCTGTACTGAGCGGGATGGATGCCAGCACGACCACAGTATTGAGGTAAAAAAGAAATAGAGAACCTGTAAATAGCGGCAGGCAACCGCAGAATCACGTTCAAGATAATCATATTGATAAACCAATAACATGATTCTGCCGGAATATTGCAACTCTTTGACAATCACCAAAAAACAACGATTCGATATTTTACTATCAAAACCCATCACCGTTACGAATCACCCCGACGGCTAATCCTTCAATTGTCAGGCTCCGTTCGCGCAGATCCACCACGATTGGCTTAAACTCAGGGTTTTCTGCCAACAATTCAACTTTATTTCCCGTCTGTTTAAAACGTTTTACAGTTACTTCATCTTCAATACGGGCAACAATAACCTGCCCATTACGAACATCCTGTGTTTTATGCACAGCCAACAGATCACCATCCATAATCCCAATATTTTTCATGGACATACCGCTGACTCTCAACAGGAAATCCGCACTTGGCTTAAACAGTGCAGGATCAATCCGATAATGACTTTCAATGTGCTCCTGCGCCAACAGTGGTTCACCTGCGGCTACACGACCAATCAACGGTAAACCAGATTCTTCTAGCAGCAAACGGATACCCCTGGATGCCCCGGCAACAATCTCTATCACCCCTTTGCGAGCCAATGCTTTTAAATGCTCTTCAGCCGCATTAGGTGAACGGAAACCAAGACGTGATGCAATTTCAGCACGCGTTGGTGGCATACCCGTTTGCGAAATGTGGTCACGCACCAAGTCATAAACCTGCTGCTGCCTTACGGTAAGTGCTTTCATTTCGCCCCCTGTGTGTTTATACAGTCAAACTGTGAGTATATACAGGTAAATAGCGATTGGGAACCTGCTAGGGCAGAAAATCAGCCCAATATAGTATAATGACTCATTATTAAACTAAATCAGGTCACAAAATAGCGCCAGAGAATGGTACTCCAGACAATTAACGACAGCATCATCGTCAGAAAGACCGCCGCCGATCCCATATCTTTTGCCCGGCCGGACAGTTCATGGAATTCGCTGCCAATACGATCAACGACAGCTTCAATAGCACTGTTCAGGATCTCCACAATCACCACCAGTATCACTGAACCAATCAGTAAAATGCGTTCAATTGCGCTGATATCCAGATAAAATGCAACAATTATCGCCAATATAGATACGATTATTTCCTGCTGGAAAGCCGCTTCATTTTGCCACGCAGCCCTGAGACCTTTCATCGAATATACGGTTGCTTTGATGATACGGGTCAGTCCCTTGGATTGATTTGCCATAAGTTATTCACACCAAGTATGAGGTTATTTGCCACTTTTATCTTTTATTATCGTCTTAACATAACAGATCTCAACACCTGTTTCTGGTATGCTTGCGACATATTGCTAACAGGAGGCTTCAAGTTATTTATGTCAGGTTGGCGTAAAATATATTATAAATTATTGAATTTACCACTAAAAATACTGGTAAAGAGCAAACTTATCCCTACAGATCCCATTACCGAATTACGGCTTGATACGACACGTCCTATTTTGTACGTCTTGCCGTATCACTCCAAAGCAGACTTACTGACATTACGTCAGCAATGTCTTGAGCAGGATCTGCCGGACCCTTTAAATTCACTGGAGATCGGTGATACTGAGCTTCCGGGCTATGTATTTATCGATAATGGCCCACGCGTATTCCGCTATTGCGCACCAAAGCAGGAATCGGTAAAAATTTTCCATGCTTATCTGGATCTGCATCGTAATAATCCAAACCTGGATATTCAACTGCTGCCAGTTTCTGTCATGTTTGGTCGTTCCCCCGGACGTGAAGGGCACAGCACCCCACATCTGCGGCTACTTAATGGTATTCAAAAGTTCTTCGCCATTCTCTGGCTGGGCCGGGACAGTTTTGTGCGTTTTTCAAACACAGTGTCTCTGCGTTATATGGCAACGGAGCATGGCACAGACAAGACAATTGCTCATAAGTTGGCTCGTGTGGCACGAATGCACTATGCACGCCAACGCCTGGCGGCGGTGGGTCCGCGTCTGCCTGTTCGTCAAGAGTTGTTTAATAAGCTGCTGGCTTCAAAAGCGATAGAAAAGGCCGTCACTGATGAGGCCCGCAGCAAGAAAATCTCCCATGAGAAAGCGCAACAGAATGCCGTTAACATGATGGAAGAGATTGCTGCGAATTTCTCTTATGAAACAGTACGGCTGTCAGATCGTGTGCTTGGTTGGACTTGGAACCGTCTGTATCAGGGGATCAATGTTCACAACGCTGAACGCATCCGTCGTTTGGCACAGGATGGTCACGAACTGGTTTATGCGCCCTGCCACCGTAGTCATATGGATTATCTGCTGCTCTCCTATGTGATTTATCATCAGGGTTTGGTGCCGCCCCATATCGCTGCGGGCATCAACCTGAATTTCTGGCCGGCAGGCCCGATATTCCGCCGCCTTGGTGCATTTTTCATTCGCCGTACGTTTAAAGGTAATAAACTCTACGCCACGATATTCCGTGAATATCTGGGCGAGTTATTTGCACGCGGTTATTCTGTTGAATACTTTATGGAAGGCGGTCGTTCCCGGACAGGTCGTTTGCTCGATCCCAAAACGGGCACCCTGACCATGACGTTACAAGCAATGTTGAGAGGCGAATCACGCCCAATCACTATCGTGCCAATTTATATCGGTTACGAACATGTGATGGAAGTTGCCACCTATGCCAAAGAGCTGCGGGGGGCAACCAAAGAGAAAGAGAGCCTTTTCCAGATGCTGCGCGGTTTGCGTAAACTTCGTAATCTAGGTCAAGGTTATGTAAACTTTGGTGAACCTATCCCGTTGATCCAATATCTTAATCACCATGTTCCTGACTGGCGGGACTCTATTGATCCAATAGAATTCCACCGTCCCGAATGGGTTAACCCGACAGTCAGTAAGCTAGCCGGGAAAATCATGGTGAATATCAACAATGCTGCGGCAGCTAACGCAATCAACCTGTGTTCAACCGCCCTGCTGTCATCACGTCAGCGAGCACTTACTCGTGAGCAACTGCTTGAGCAGTTGGATTGTTATATACAACTCATGCGCAACGCGCCTTATACTGACGATGTTACTGTGCCCAGGAAAACCGCAGAAGAGTTGTTGGAACACGCTCTGCAAATGGATAAGTTCGAGGTAGACAAGGACAGTATGGGCGACATCATTATCCTACCGCGTGAGCGTGCGGTTTTGATGACCTACTACCGCAACAATATCCAGCATTTATTGGTACTGCCATCACTAATTGCCTGCATCGTTATTGATCATCGCCGTATCAGCCGTGAAGCGTTACTAAGCCAGGTAGAAATTATTTATCCCCTGCTCAAAGCAGAACTGTTTATACGTTACAGCAAAGCAGATCTGCGGGAAGTGGTTAATATCCTGGTTAATGAGCTTACCCGCCAGAGCCTTATCTGCAACAAAGAGCAAGGTATGCTGGTGTTGAATCCAGCGCGTATTCGCCCATTGCAATTGCTGGCAGCCGGTGTCCGCGAAACATTGCAACGTTATGCCATCACCCTCTCTTTACTGAATGCCAACCCGGAAATCAGCCGGGGTGCGCTGGAAAAAGAGAGCCGAATGCTGGCACAACGTCTGTCGGTATTGCATGGCATTAACGCACCTGAATTCTTCGATAAGGCGGTATTCACCACATCAGTAAATACACTGCGTGAAGAAGGTTATATCAGTGATAGTGGTGATGTGATTACAGCAAATACTCAGGAGCTGTATCAGGTATTGAGTGAGCTGATGTCACCTGAAATCCGTCTGACTATTGAGAGTGTCAGTTTACCGGCTGAACACAACGATGCAGAAGAGACAGCGAAAGAAGCATAATTTTTAACATCCGGGTGATAATGGGTTTTTCCCATTATCACCCGATATATCAAACGTAACTGAAGAAGATACCCAAAAATAACACCACACCAACATAGTTATTATTGAGAAATGCCTGGAAACAAAGCTCTCTTTCCCGACCTGCAATCAGTTTCTGCTGATAAATAAATAAGGCACCGGCAAGCAACAATGACCAATAGTAGATGCCGCCCAGATTCATCATATAACCCACCAACAGCAAAACCAGTAACATAGCAAGTTGTAGTAAACCAATAATCAGCTTATCGAAACGACCAAACAGGATAGCAGTAGACTTAACACCAATTTTCAGATCATCGTTACGATCGACCATGGCATACTGTGTATCATAAATAACTGACCACAAGATATTAACCAGAAATAATAGCCAGCATTCTAGTGGTAAGGACTCACTAACCGCAGCGAATCCCATTGGGATAGACCAGCCATAAGCCGCTCCCAATACAAACTGAGGAAGATGGCTGAATCGTTTAACAAAGGGATAAAACCAGGCTAAAGCCAACCCAGCGACTGACAACCAGATAGCCATCTTATTCAGCGCCAGAACCAACCCGAAAGAAATCAGCACCAGTACAACAAACAGGATCTTACTCTCTTTCTCACTGATAGCACCACTGGGCAGGGGACGTGCTTTTGTACGTTCGACATAACCATCAAATTTTCTGTCAGCAAAATCATTAATGACACATCCTGCTGCACGCATCAGAAACACACCGGCAGTAAAGACCAACAATATGTGCATATCCGGAATACCTTTCCCGGCAATCCATAAAGCCCAAAATGTTGGCCATAACAACAATAACGAACCTATGGGTCTGTCAATACGCACTAAACGGCAATAGGCCTGCCATTTATTTTGCGTCATACTTCCCGCCACTTCTGTTTCCCCCTTGTTTAAATTTTATTTTTTGTATACAGGTGATTCAGGCAAGAAGACTTCCGTTAATAATAATGGTTTGCTTGATAACCTCAGCAATGATCGCCTTGCCCAACGTTTCCCCTGTTGCCCTACATGAATATAATCCCGTGTTAATTTATTGCTACTAAAAAGATATCGTCCAAGTGGGACTGTTCCTAAATCAACCAGACTTTCATCAGGGCCGGTTAATGTTGCTTCAGGAATTAACGTTCTTCCCAATAACCAGGGGATATTATCACCGTATAACACAACCTCACGCAGCCAGTACCTCTGGCAAGTTAGCAAATGCTCACTTTCATCGAAAAGTTCTTCCACTGTGATAAAAGACTCTCTGAATGGTACAACACGAACATGGTCACAGTATTGTTCAAAACGGCGGGTCATTGACCCCAACTCCATCAGCCAGTCTGAAATCTCATCAGGCAAGCCGGATGAATCCACCGAGACCCACTGAATAGGCGCCGTTGTTAAGATCGAGTCAGTTAACATGCGATTTTCCATTAGGACAAATTTCTTTTATCCGGTCGTACAATTGATGGGCACTGAGAATACCACGTTGTAGGTATACAGAATAAAAAGTTATGACAAATTCTGTAAATAATACTTGCCAAAAATAAGCGAATTATGATCAACATAATTCGCTCATACAAATTAAGTCCCTGATTTAGAATAAGTGATTAACGCCATGCTTTAAAGCGGTTAATCAATCCATTTGTCGAGCTATCGTGATCGACAACCGCTTCACCATCCTCAAGCTCGGGCAAAATACGATTAGCCAGTTGCTTACCTAGCTCAACTCCCCATTGGTCAAAAGTGAAAATGTTGAGAATCGCCCCTTGTACAAATATTTTGTGCTCATACATGGCAATCAACGCGCCCAAACTGAATGGGGTAATTTCACGCAACAAAATGGAATTCGTCGGACGGTTTCCTTCAAACACTTTAAATGGTGCAACATGCCCGACTTCAACCGCAGTTTTACCACTGGCGACAAATTCAGCGTCCACTTGCCCACGGGTTTTACCGAATGCCAACGCTTCTGTCTGAGCGAAGAAGTTGGATAACAATTTGTTGTGATGGTCACTCAATGGGTTATGGCTGATCGCCGGAGCAATAAAATCGCAAGGGATCAGTTTAGTGCCCTGATGAATTAGTTGATAGAAAGCGTGCTGACCATTGGTTCCAGGCTCTCCCCAGATGATCGGACCGGTTTGGTAATCCACCGGATGACCATTGCGATCAATATATTTACCGTTGGATTCCATATTGCCCTGCTGAAAGTATGCGGCAAAACGATGCAGGTATTGATCATATGGCAGAGTCGCTTCAGTTTCCGCGCCAAAGAAATTGTTGTACCAGATGCCAATCAGCGCCAATAATACGGGGATATTTTGCTCAAACGGGGTATGGGAAAAATGCTGATCCATTGCGTGTGCACCACTGAGCAGTTGTTCAAAATTATCAAACCCAATAGAGAGAGCAATAGACAAACCAATTGCTGACCATAATGAATAACGGCCCCCCACCCAATCCCAGAACTCAAACATATTTTGGGTATCAATACCGAATTTCTTAACTGCCTGCTCATTGGTGGAGAGCGCGGCAAAATGCTTCGCAACATGTGCTTCATCACCGGCAGTTTTCAGAAACCAGTCACGGGCAGAGTGAGCATTGGTCATTGTTTCCTGAGTAGTGAATGTCTTGGAAGCAATCAGAAAGAGTGTCGTTTCCGGGTTAAGCGCTTTCAGGGTCTCTGCAATATGGGTTCCATCAACATTAGAAACGAAATGCATATTCAAATGATTTTTATAGGGCTTCAACGCTTCAGTGACCATATAAGGGCCGAGATCTGATCCACCGATACCGATATTCACAACATCAGTCATCGCCTTACCGGTATAGCCTTTCCACTCACCGTTAATCACACGCCGACTGAAATTTTTCATTTTTGCCAACACAGCATTAACCTGTTGCATAACATCTTCCCCATCAACAAGAATTGGGGCATTGCTACGGTTACGCAAAGCAATATGCAGTACGGCGCGTTCTTCAGTACGGTTAATTTTCTCACCGGAGAACATGCTACGAATAGCGCTGGCAACATCCGTCTCTTTCGCCAGCACCTGTAACTTTTCCAATGTCTCGGTTGTGATGCGGTTTTTTGAAAAATCCACCAGCATCTGGTCATCAAACGTCGCAGAAAACTTAGCAAAGCGATCTTTGTCCTGTTCAAACAACTCACGTATGTGAATACTTTTTATTTGCGCAAAATGCTGTTCTAATGCCTTCCAAGCTGAGGTTTGACTAGGATTAATATTTTTCATAGCTATGCTCTCTATCAACTGACTGTAAATAATTGGAGGTAAAGAAAGATTGTAACCCGTAATTCTGTGATTAAATCCCCCTTTCCTTTAATCGCTGATATTGGTCAAAACAATTAAGTTTTTCTAGCTCTATTTGCTAAGGTGTATAAAAAATAGTTATTCTTCTCTACTATCCTCAATTTCTTTTATGATCCTCATATCATCATGAAAGATATTGATATAGCTCTTCACTACGTTGACTCAAACCGGTTAACCCGATATTTCTAAAATTCCATCCAGTCAACATAAGGTTATCGCAATGAGTTCTGTTTCATCCCTTTTCCCGGAAACCGGCGGGTATGTCGTCGCAAAATTTGGTGGTACCAGCGTGGCAAATTTCGATGCCATGAATAGCAGTGCAGATATCGTACTGGCAAATAAAGAAGTTCGTGTCGTGGTACTGTCTGCTTCTGCTGGTATAACTAACCTATTAATCGCGCTGGCGGAAGGTTGCGATGCAGATAAACTGGCTGACTATCTGAAACAGATCCAAACCATTCAATATGCGATTGCTGATCGTTTGCACATATCTGATGTTATTCGTCAGGAAATCAATTGCTTGCTGGAAAATATTAAAACGCTTGCTGAAACAGCATCGCTGGCAACTTCGGATGTACTGACAGATGAAATAGTCAGCCACGGAGAGCTGATGTCCACGTTGTTGTTTACCGAGTTGCTTCGCCAGCGTGGTACGGATGCCGAATGGTTTGATATTCGCAAAATTATGCGTACCGATGATCATTTTGGTTGTGCAGAACCAAACAACACACAGCTGCGAATACTGGCAACTGAACATCTTTTACCTCATCTAAAAAATACCCTGATTGTCACTCAAGGTTTTATTGGCCGTGAAGAGAAAGGCCGTACTACCACACTTGGACGTGGTGGCAGTGACTATACGGCGGCATTGTTGGGAGAAGCCCTCAACCTGGAGCGTGTTGATATCTGGACAGATGTTCCGGGGATTTACACCACTGACCCACGAATAGTTCCGGCTGCCCAACGAATTGATAAAATTGCTTTTGATGAAGCGGCGGAGATGGCAACATTTGGCGCTAAAATCCTGCACCCGGCAACACTGTTTCCGGCTATTCGCTGTGGTATTCCGGTATTTGTTGGCTCCAGTAAAAATCCCCAGTCCGGCGGTACGCTGGTTTGCGATACGACGGAAGCGCCGCCCCGGTTCCGTGCTATCACCCTGCGCCGGCAACAAACATTACTGACATTGCATAGCCTGAAAATGCTACATGCACAGGGATTTTTAGCTGAAATATTTACCATCCTGTCACGTCATAGCATCTCAGTGGATTTGATTACCACGTCTGAAGTGAATGTGGCATTAACACTTGACACTACCGGCTCCACCAGCACGAATGGTAGTTTACTGACTAATGCACTGATGACTGAGCTTTCAACGCTGTGCAGGGTTGACGTGGAAGAAGATCTGGCGCTGGTGGCGATTATTGGTAATCAGCTTTCTCAAACCAGTGGATTAGGAAAACAAGTTTTTAGTGGGCTGGAAAGATTCAATCTCCGTATGATCAGTCATGGTGCCAGCAACCATAACCTGTGCCTGCTTGTCCAAGGCAACGACGCGGAGCAAATTGTTCAAACGCTTCATCAGTGTTTGTTTGAATAAAGCCTATCAATAAACAGGTGATCATTCCGGCATTTGCAGCACCGTTCTGATCACCTGTTGATCAACGTTAGAAAGAAGACTTTTTTACAGCATCAAATGCTGTTGGTCGTCCGCAATGTTGACCATAATGCTTTCATGGCCTTTCCCTTGGGGAAAGCGATATATTCCGGTTCAATTAACGACGGGCGCCAGCTCATTTTATATTGACGTTGCGAAGCGGCAGGATAAACAATGCCGCCTTTTGATGACAACCATTTGGCAATTTTATGAAAGATTGCCGAATCATTGAAGTTCTTCTCCTCACCAAACTCCACCAATGGGGTGAAACCTAAATGAAGGTAGGAAACTGTCCCCTCTTCCAGGAAGTCATTAATCGCGGTTTCATTAATAAACTGCATAGTGCCGTCGGGTATATCCGGTTTCTTTCGGGATAGACTATGAAACCACCCCGATGTTTCCCCCCAAGTGTAACTATAGACGATATATGCCTGAATCTGTTCTCCCCGAGTTGCAATATAGACTCTGTGCTCACCTGAATTCACTTCCACGGTGTTGAAATCAATCACCAGTTTTTTCAGGGCTTTCGCATGTTTTTCTTTCAACCAAAGTTGATTAATCTGTTCTAATTGTGGTTTAAGCCGATAATATTCCTCTTGCGAGCTTATCTCTCGAACAGAAATTCCTGCCCTTCTGGATTTGCTGATTTTATTTCTAAGTTGCTGAAACCGCTTGCCTGTCATGCTATATCCATTAAGGCTCAGTGAATAACTGGCCCCAAGCTGGTTCACAGAAAAGCCATTATTCTTCAACAACACAAAGTCACTCTCATCACCGTGCAAAAAAACTGGGAAAGCCCGTTTTTCTCTGGTGAAATTGAGAAATAACTGCAAAAGTGCAGCGCGTTCTTCGTCAGGTGCCAAAATGCCACCCACACACATATGCAGGTTTTTGTCCTGGAAGAAACCAATCGCTCCCTTCTGATTCGTAAACCACAGTGTTTCACTATTGAACAACAGGCTACTCAACGGATGCTTTGCATAGCAGAGCACCTTTCTAAGATGACTGTTGCCAAGAACATCCTGAGCGTTCCCGGTGGTAATAACCTGGGGAACATCAGGCAACATACTCATAACGTTCACCTTGATTCTTCGGGGCATACTGGACCGGGATGAACCCATGCTTCCTGGCGATATCCCGGATGGCTAATGCGTCATTGTAATCAATAGATTTACCGATGCTTTGATGAACACTCACCTGTTCAAGCGCCACTGCAATGGTTTCCGATAAGCAAGCCAGATTGACCCCCGCCGGGACATCGATCAGATTGCAATCGCTGTAAGTGACTTTCTCAGGCTGATAGACCAAACCACCTTCATAAACGTGATGGTTATCGTCACGAATGAAATCGAATGGCCTGGCTGCATCAAAAACAATGGCGGAATCTTTCAAGTAATGCGTATTTAAGAAAGGCTTGCCTTCACTGGTTGCTGAGACGATAAAGTCAGCCTGACTCAACGATTGTTCATAACTCTCTATCGCTTCTAAACCAAAGGTGCCAATGACCTCAAGAACTTGCTGATGCAACAGACGGGCATCGGTGACACCAGGATTTTGTTTGAAAATCCATTTTCTCATCTTATCCATGACAGAATCCGGCTGGATAATATCGTGAGTTTTTAACACCGAGGAGAGAAGCGCCTTGGTCAGTTCAGAAAGCAAAATGCGTGCTTTATTGGGGCGGCTAACCAAGATAATCCGGCCAAAGTTATGGGCTAAACCGGTAACAGAAAGCCTGCCTACAGAACCTCTGGCTCCCACGACCGCCAACGTTTGCCGGGACGCATTTTCAGCCAACATGGAACGAATACCTTCAACCACTGCCATCGCCGTCAGAGAATTGCCGTTAGTCACTATCCGGCCCTGCCGATTATTCACTAAGCTGTTACCACCATCAGTAATCACCGATGTATAAGCGCCTAATCCGACTATTTCAGCACCATTTTTCTCTGCTATATCAAAATACTCCTTCATCAACACCGTCCGTTCTTTCACCGACAATGCCATCATATCTTCGGGACTGATAGGTGAGAAAAGAAGCATACCGTTAGCGTATGCCGTTGAGCTTTCGACACCAAACTCAACCGCGATATCAGGATTGAAGTCAATTGCAGAAACTTCCGTGATCCAGTTACCGAGCTGTTTCTGTTGTTCCGGTGTGTAATTCTCCTTTATTGACAGACAATAGGAATGCGCAAGCTCACCGACCGAAGTGGTATGGATCAGGAAAGCGAATTTCTTACCTTCAATCAATTGCGACGCAGGCGCTTTAATCTGGGCAACATTGTTGTTTCTTGAAATTGGATAACTGACCGACGGTGGCGGGAGATCCGCAACAGATAGGTCTATCAAGTGTGAAAACAGAATGTCATACCGTCCATTCTCGACCAGTTTACAGACCTCATCAAAAGCTGTGAAAAACGCCTTAATATCCTCTTTGGCAACGTTAAGCGGCGGTTCAAAACGTACAGAACAAGGGCGGGACATCAATGGCATGGTGAAAATGCCATAGTGTTTCAATAAGAAACTACAAATAATGTAAGCCAGACCACCGCTTCGTTGGCTAAAATTGATAAATATGTTGGAAGCGGCTTTACTGTCCTGTATTTCAAGACCCCGCATCAAGCCAGCACCTTGCCAGTAAAAAAGCGCCGGGTATTTAGCCGACAATTGTTCAAGACATTCATCAACATAGCTGCTGACTTCCTGAACATGCGTTAACGCCTTACCATTATCTTTCGTCAGATGCTGGATAACAGCAATCCCCATGGTCGCCGCCAGAACATTATTAGCAAACGTGGAGCTGTGTTTCTTATCGAACTCGGAAACATAAAGTTCATCTGAATACAACATCGCACCAATAGGCGAGATACCCGCACCCAACGCTTTAGAAAACAGGATCACATCCGGTTTCAGCGAGTAGAGCGTGGCCGCACAGAATGCCCCCAACCTGCCGATGCCAGTCTGAACTTCATCAAATACTGACAACGTGCCATTAGCCTTACACAGTTGCAAAATACTGGAGAGCGTATCCGATGGAATCACTTTCATTCCACCTTCTCCCTGTACCGGTTCAATGATAAATGCGGCAAATTCCCGGCTTGCCAGCTTTATTTTTATTTCATCCAGGTTTTCGCTATCAACATGTTCATACAGCTTATCATCGTAAATGAAATCAGCTTTAAACCGATTTGAGCCTGTAGCCGATAATGCTGAGTAGGTTTTACCGTGGAAACTGCGATGCAGACTCAAAATACTTTTTCTGCCGGTCACCAGGCGTGCAAACTTAATCGCCGCTTCTACCGTCTCGGCACCACTGTTAGTGAAAGTACAGTGGGTATATTTTTCCTTGTCTATTTGTTCTGCCAGCATTTCAGCCAATAACCGTACCTTTTTGTGAATATTGGGCTGAAAGAAGATAGGTTCTTTATTTTCAATGAACTTGCTGACTTCGGTGATAGCGAAATCAGGATTATGCCCAAATGGCAATGCACCATATTGAGCCAAAAAGTCTTTAACAACCCGGCCATCCGATAATGTAAGCCGGTTATTTTCAGCAGACTTAATATCCAGCTCAAGGCCCACAGAGTTTAATAAACTCTCACGATATTGATTAACAAACATAGTTCTCTCTCTCTTTTTTTAGGTGCACAAAGTCATGCTGTAAACAGCATAGGAAAATTCTTGAGTTATAAATAGGTGATCTAAAAAATCATTAAGCTGGCTGCATTATTTGGTTAATCATCTGGAATTCTCCTACAGGATGAAATTTGAATAACTGTACAGCGGAATAGAAACTCATAATTTCTGGTGTTGTCATCACCTTAATTCCACCGCAACATCGGAATATGAAATTGGCGGCTTCTTCAAGAATTTTTTCCAAGGTATAACGTAACGCGAGGATCTTATAGACGGCGTTTTCATCCTGACTAGCATAGAAAGCTATCGTCAGCATCTGATCGAGAATAACATTAATCTTATAATCAGCTTGGGTCAGGGTATATTTAATGGACTGCTGTTCTGCCACTTTCTCCGGAATAAAACGGGCAAGCCCACTCAAAACACCAGAGTAAGTATTAGCGGCAAAATAATTAAATAGTGATAAGCCGTAGGAAAGAATTGATTGCTGCTCAAGTCCCTTATAATGAGAAAGACGTTTTGATGAAACTTCAGTATCCGAAAATTTGACTTCTTGATTATCACTTTCAGTAAAAATCTCCAGCTGCCAGAAAGGAATAACCTTAATACTCTGCGCAGATTTAGAAACCAACACGACTCTCATTTCATTGCCATTATCTGTGTCGCAGACCGATAATACGTAATAATCCGCAATTGAAGACAGAGAACAGGGTTTCTTCGAACCATTAACCAATAGTTTTCCTCCTTTAGAATGCATTTTAAGTGACGGCATGAAAATATTCGCCCCAGGCAGCCCCTCAGCAAAAGCAGAAGCAACCAACGCTTTTGAAGCCATCACTTCATTCAATAATGTGTTGTTATCTTCGAATAAATCGGGAAACTTACTGCAAGCCAGTACAATATGATTATGCATGGTTAAGGCAATACCGACAGAGGGAAGCCATGAAGAGACTTCACGAATAGTCTTACCCACCTGATTAAGCCCCTCGATGCTGGATTGAGCCACCAAGCGTAGGCATTGTGAAGCGGCTTCAGAATCCAATAACAATCTCTTCAACCTATCAGGCGTCAAATGCTGATATTTCCCGCTGTTTTTCCTGAGTTCTTCAACAATATCTGTCATTTTCAACTCTCCTGTGCTTATTCAAACAACCCATTGAATAAGCCTGATATCTACACTAAACCCATGTATTCAAGGCGGGACTGTTGCATCTGTTCAACCAAAGAATGAGACAGCTCAAGGCGAGATTCCACGGTAGAATCGGACAACAACATCCCAGGTACCAACTCATAGCCTTCAATAAAGCGCAAATTATTCTGCATACCCCGTTGATAGTACATTTCACGCTCCACAAACAGGTCATCAACAGAGATCTGATTCCATAACGCCAATCCTTCTTCTATACACTCAAGAGCTGGTTGCTTTAGAGAGCTGTCACTTTCGAGTGCCATTTTGACAATGTTTGCACACACGGTCAGATGCCTTAATTCATCGGCGTTAGCTCTGGCCTGAGTCTCGGCGGCTGCAATATCAAAAGGACGCCATTTGATCTCACTGAGTTCTGAAGTTGGTGCCAGCACCCCTTCCAGAACAACAGTAATGATCAGCACACCTGCGATATAGTCATTTTTCAATACCACCCACTTGTCAAAATAGGTTCTCAATGTTTCCAGCATATGGGTCATTTTTCCCTGTAAAAGGTTTTCCATTTTTCCGGCCACATTGTCGATATTCGCGAAACCTATTCTAACCAGATGTTCCCTGAATAATTTGGCATGTCTGCCTTCGTCAAATATCTGGGTTAGCATATAATCAAAGTTGATATTGTCAGGTGCTTTATCTGCAAGCAGCAGTAATGCCTTAGTCGCTTCATATTCTGAAATCGATTTAAAAGAAAGCTCCCTAATCAGAGACTCCCGTAAATCACCCGGCAAATAGGTTAATTTAGGGTCATTTGCATAATTGGATTTTTTTCTTTGTTCAACCTCTACTTGTTTAGTAAACCATTCATCCAATCCCCAATCCTTTGCCTGCATTTCTATTTCCGATGCCTGTTTAATTAAGCCCATGATATAAATTCCTATTTAGATAGAGTTATCTCTCTGTAATTCTTCATTTTAATGAACGGTTGGCTGTTTAAATACATTAATAAATAATTTAGGAAAATTTCCCAGTACACCTCGATCCAGGCAAATATGGACAAATAACGCAATGACACTGTAATTATCCTGAAATAACCAGAGCCAGAGCAAAGTAATTATACTAAGCGTGAGTAAATTGTGGCAAATATTATAAATAGTATAAAAAACAGGGGGCGGAACCTCTTTCTTATTCAGCAAACTCCAGATCCGTCCTGGGTAATAGCCAATAATATCAATCATAAAGAATAACACAATAAATTGCCACCAATTGATATAACTCTCAAGCTGCCAGGTCAGAAATAAACTGATGAAAAACAATCCCAGAAATTCCCAACGCAGAATTTTCAATGTATTAATCATTTTCTATTCTCCATCATTTCTCTTTTCATGATCGCAATTATCTCTTCTGGTTGTTTAATCCAGACACTATGAGGATTCCCCTTAAGAGACAAGGTTATTTCACTAACTTTTGCGTTAGATATAAGACTTGCTAATGATTTGGCGGATCTTAATGGTGCCCAATTATCTTCTTTAAAACAAATATAGACTGCTTTGGATAAATTCTTATTTCTTTTACCTTTATAAGCACTGATATGATCATAATTCCCTGTCCAAACAGTTCTGGACCAGTCCCGCATCAACCCCTTAGCTTCCCTTATACCAAAACCAATCTTTTTCCCAGGGAGATAACCATATAACGCCGTCAGAATGTTAAAAATAACAGCGGCCTTTATCATCTGTATCCGCCCCATTCCCTGCCAATTCTTATACCACACGCTCCCGGTTGCCACACAAAACAGAGAAAAAGGCCGGTCAGTTGAGCAGGCAAAAAGCGTCGCAATATGTCCCCCAAGGCTGTGACCAAATACAATAGGAATTTCCTTACTATTTAATTGAATAGCTTTATCCAACATTGTGGGAAGATAATCCCACAGCAGATCGGAATAGTTATAATCATTTTCCCTGCTGGGTTTGGGTTGGTTGTCTCCATAACCTGGCATATCAGCAGTCACAACCTGAAATCCCTCTTTTACCAGTTGTTGTATCAGAGTTTCATATTTCCTGATTTCCACACCAATAGCCGGTAACAATACAATAACCCTGCCATTACTATCTCCTTGATAAACCTTATAATTACAGAGAAAATTGCCAGCCACTTTAAAATTATTATTTTTCATATCTACAGTGCCCCCATTAACTACATCACACTCCGGTGACTGACATCGGCGATAAAGCAGCCAAAAAAGTTCGTATTTTAAAAGCGATAAATATCAATTGCTTATCTATATTTACCTTTTCGGGCTATTGGTGGTTTTTAAATTTATTATTAACCAATAAAAAGCCCCTTATATTTTATTAGTTACAGGCTATCGATAAATCAAGAAACATATATTATTTTCCAAATTATTTGCTGGAAGAATTATTTTACACTTCATACATGACTTAATTACAAGAGTGAATTATATCGTAAATATATTAACAAAATTAATTACCAAGCAGTAATAATATCAATCCTGAATATATTAAATATATATAAAACAACTCCGACAGAACAATATGGTTATATATAAAAACAATCGATTAATAATGGAGATAGATAACGTTAATTGCAGAAATACATAAAAGCAAATTAACTTTATTCATGTCAAAATTAAATAATATATTTGGAAGTTATTTCATTATATTATCTTTACCAAATCAATTTAATATTTTCACTAGAACAAATTATTAATTGCTTACATTATCTCTTAATAACACTTACACAATAAAATTATTATTTATCTACTATTTAATTCATCAAATTAATCAGTCATTCTGATATCTTATTTTTTGACTGGTTTTAATTACAACCATCAATTTTACGGGATTAAAAGCTAACTTATTCGGCGTTATTGTTGCAGTCCGTTATTGTAAATAAATAGTGAACACAGACAGCGCACAGAAATTAGATCTACACATAGTACGTAAGGAGTAACGGATAACATTCTCCACACATCGGATGAGTGTTTTTCAGGTTTATCGTTCATAATTAGAAATGAAAATGAATTCCATCTTATGATTCAGAGGGCATTTCAATGAGCACTGCCGTTACCAGTAAAAAAACAAAACGAACTAAAATTACGCCGAATAATGCTGCTACTAACGGGCAGGTACAGTCATTAAGTCGTGGGCTTAATCTTTTGGAATCTATTTCCGAATCACCTGGCGGTATCGCGCTGACTGATTTAGCACAACAAGCCGGATTACCCAACTCCACCACTCACCGCCTTTTGACCACCTTGCAACAACATGGTTTTGTCCGTCAGATTGGTGATTTAGGGTTGTGGGTTATTGGTTCACACACGTTTATTGTCGGCAGCAGTTTCTTGCAGAGCCGCAATCTATTGGCACTTATTCACCCTATCCTTCGCCGCTTGATGGACGATTCCGGTGAAACCGTCAATTTGGCCATTCTTGATCACAGTGAATATGAGGCGGTTATTGTCGATCAAGTGCAGTGTAATGCCCTGATGAGAATGTCCGCACCTATCGGTGGCAAGTTACCTATGCACGCTTCCGGTGCGGGTAAAGCATTTCTTTCTACGTTATCAGATAACCAACTGGTTCAGTTACTGCATAAAAAAGGGCTTCATGCTTACACGCAACATACCAAGACAACCCCTACAGGTTTAAAAGAAAATCTGGAACAAGCACGCAAACAAGGGTATTCATTTGATGATGAAGAACATGCTTTGGGTCTGCGCTGTATTGCTGCCTGTATTTATGATGAGCATCACCAAGCCTTTGCCGCTATTTCTATTTCCGGCCCAGTCTCACGGATCACTGATGATCGTGTCACTGAACTTGGTGCTTTGGTGATCCGTGCAGCAAAAGAGATCAGTAAAGAATATGGCGGGGTTCGTTAATTCTTTTTCCTGATAATCACATATTTCACACGGGCATGGATTCTATCGTGCCCTATCTTTTCAGACCAATAAGTTTGATTCAATTTATACAGTCATAAAAATATTATCGGTAAATAAAAGAATAACCGTGAAAACATATTGAGAATTCGGAAACAATAATGCCTCCGAATTCTTACATAATAGAAAAAATCGTTAATAGACAATTAACTGACCAACATTATTCTTATACAGTGGCCTTTGATAAAGTCCAAGTACCTGTTCCGTTGCCTCGGTTAGAAAGCAGTGAAGTATATACTTTATATACTTCACCAGGAACATTAGCATTGAAACAAGTATCGAGAAATCCTCCATGCACATTATTATAACCATTAAGGAAACGGATGATATCACCCTCACGAACTTTACCATCGTATCCACTCGTTGTATCGGAAAAAATATACCATGTTAGTGTATCAACTGGACGTGCTGTTTTATCTGCCGTATAAACATTATAGAGTTCAGGTGACGGAGCATAACCATTAGCATTAAGATATCCGCCATTATTCTGATAAAGATTCACCAGAAACACCGTATCACCACTGTAAACCTCGGTTCCTATCCCCTTTCCGCCCGCAGACAAAATTTGCCATGAACCCGTGCCAGAACCCGGAGCACGTTCCGGTGAAGTAGCTGTGAATACGTTATATTTTGCGCCCGGTACATTTGCATAACCATTAGTATCCAGATAGCCACCATTTCCAAGATAGTTATTTCTAATATGAATTCTATCGCCATATAAAATTACACTAGCCATTATTAGTTCCTTAAATATTTTTATGAAGTTATATATGTATTATGTGAAAATTTTAATGTATTTAATCAAGAGTCAAAAACATTCATTATTTTTCCAGTCATTAGCCGTGACAAAAAACATGTTTTCGAAATTCCACAAAATTATAGAATGCCAAAAAATAAACAGTTCTATTTTTATTCCTCAAAGTAATCACCAAATATATTGCTTTAATTTACATTCCGATTATGCTCTCTTAATAAAAATGAATTAATTTAACGAATTTATAAACAATATCAATGGGGAATTATATAAAGAATCCAGAAGCAATAATGCCTCCGGATTTTTACATCATAGAAAGATTGATTAATAGATAATTAACAGATCAACATTATTCTCATGAAGTTGCTTTTGATAAATTCCAAGTGCCTGTTCCGTTGTCTCGATCAGAAAGAATTGAAGTATATACATTATATACGGCACCAGGAACACTAGCAGTGGAACACGTATCGAGGAATCCCCCTCGTACGCTATTATAACCATTCAGAAAACGGATAATATCGCCTTCACGAACTTTACCATCATATCCATTTGTTGCATCTGAAAAAATATACCATGTCAGGGTCTCAACCGGATGTGCTGATTTATCCGCCGTATAAACATTATAGAGTTCAGGGAACGGCGCATAACCATTAGTGCTAAGATATCCCCCATTATTCTGGTAAAGATTAACAAGAAACACGATATCGCTACTATAAACCTCTGTCCCTATGCTTTTCCCACTCGCAGACAAAATTTACCATGAACCCGTACCTGGATCACGAGTTGGCGAAGCCGCCGTATATACGTCGTATTTTGCTCCTGGTATGTTTGCATAACCATTAGCATCCAGATAGCCACCATTTCCATTAGCATAGTTGTTTTTAATATGAATCTTATCACCATATAAAATTATGCTAGCCATTATTAGCTCCTTAAATACTTTTATGAAGTTATATATGCATTATATGAAAATTTTAATCCATTTAATTAAGAGTGAAAAATATTCATTATTTTTCCAGTTATTCGTTATGATGAAAAATATTTTTTTTGAGGCTTAATAAAATTATAGAACGCCAAAAAATAAACAGTTCTCTTTTTATTCTTCCATATTAAAGATTAAAACCACCGATTTTAGTCGGTGGTTGTTGAGCCAACAAATCCCGCAAAGTGGTGGAGCTGGAAGTATTAGCGCGTGTTGCGACGGTGACATTTGGGGGTAAAAAATTCTCATACTTAACTACAAATGAATGGCAGGCTTTTGGGATGTGTAGTGGTCTTTATTTTTGGTTTTTTGGCAAAATTTACAGTTTTTTGGCTAGAAAACACTGGATATCTGGACATGATGGTATATTATTTAGGTCGTTTTGGTTGCATTTTTCTTCGGAGTGGTTTTTATGATTAACATCACTAAAGATTTGTTTGTAGAAGTGATGAATGACGCATTACAGGGTAAGCGCGAAAACTTAGAAATGCGTCTACGCATCATGATCAAGAAGCTTAAAAAAGATTCTCCGGAGCTGGCATCTGAATTAAGTGATGCGCTTTTGAGAAGTAACAACTCTGTTAGTATGATGAGGAGTGTTGCGAGCAATCGGCAACCTGCCCCCGTGGATGCAGATACTCGGCAAAAGTTGTTGGTTGAAACTTATCCCGTACAACTCACTGTGACACCTCTTTGGCCGGAGCATATTTCTACTTCTTTGCACCGTTTTGCTGCTGAATGGGATAAAAGGGAACAGCTTATTGAAAATGGTTTGTTGCCTTCAAAATCCCTTTTAATGGATGGCCCTCCGGGAGTTGGAAAAACACTTGCAGCTAAATGGCTTGCAGAAAAAATGAACTTGCCGTTGTTAACATTAGATTTAGCAAGTGTCATGAGTAGTTTTTTGGGTAAGACCGGCAATAATATTCGCGCCGTTTTAGATTATGCTCGCTCTTTCCCTTGTGTTCTTTTATTAGATGAGTTTGATTCAATAGCAAAAAAACGAGATGATTCTTCAGATGTTGGGGAGCTTAAGAGATTAGTTACCGTGTTATTGCAAGCTATTGATGAATGGCCGAGTACCTCTATTCTTGTAGCTGCTACCAACCACGGAGAACTGCTAGACTCTGCTGTATGGAGAAGATTCGACCGGGTTATTAGCTTCGATTATCCTAGCCAAGACCTCATTAAAGAGTTTTTACAAAGAAGTGATATACCTTTAGGTATTGCCACCCACATTAGTGAAAAACTTGTAGGGCAATCATTCGCAGTAATAGAGCGTTCGATTAAACAAGCAAAACGAAACTCTGTGCTTGAAGGGATGCCCGTCAATAAAGCTATTATGGAAGAAATATTTGAAGGTCAATCAATCACGGATTTGATTAAAGCGATGAGTGAAAAAGGGATGTCTCAAAGACAAATATCAACTGAGCTTTCTGTATCTAGGTCGCTGATTAGAAAAATAGTTAATGTTGAGGGAACAAACAATGAAGAATAAGAATTTGCTTTTAGGCTATGGTGAGACGTTAACCGGGGAGGTACAGATTAAAAATGGGAATGGACCCAAAAATAAACCTTATACATATGAAGAAAATGCTCCAGTAATAATGCGTGAGTTGCAAGGGGTACTGCGAAATATTCAGGCTCTTCCAGAGGAAGTTATGCCTAATGGCGAAGCTATTGCAAAAATTACGCTTCATCCTGCATTTTTGGCAAAATCATATTTCCCCGTACTACTTTTCAAAAAATTCTCATTAAAAAGTGTTGGCAGTAAGTCCGTTAGAGTTCGACCGAGGACAGTTGTTGGTGGACGCGGAAAACCTAAAGAGGAGTCTACTAGTGCATGTATCTATGTATCTGGTAAAGCAAAAGATTTTTTAGACTTATATAACGCAATGCACAATGACCGTTTAAACAAAGGTCAAAAGAAAGAAATAATTACCTTCGAAGAGGTTTCGTTTTTCGAACCGATTGAAAAAATAAAAAACATTGAGTCTTCTGAAAATGTCAGGAAACTTGAAGTAGCTCTTCATACGCCTAGTAGTAATAATGGAGTGTTACGAAGTTTTATTGATTACGCTCTGTCATGTGGTGCAAAAATTAATGAAAATAAAATCATTAATATGAATGGATTAACTTTCATGCCAATCATTGCTAATGCTGATGAAGCGGCGCGTGTTGCTGAGTTTTCTTTCCTTCGCGCTATACGTGACCTGCCGAGTTTAAGGATTAATAATCCGGTTTTTACTCGGATATTGACTGAAAATGGTGGCCTAGAGCTGCCTCAAGAAAAAGCAATTAATGAGAATATCAAGGTTGCTATTTTTGATGGTGGTATTGGGAATACAGATTTCGAGCCGTGGGTAAAAGAATACACTTTTAGTGAAAGCTCGAAAACTAGTGGGCAACTACTTTCTCACGGGCAAGATGTGACCTCAACGGTATTATTTGGGGCGATAGCTAAAGGGCAAAGCGAATTACCTATACCTTATGCCAAAGCAGACCACTATCGCGTGCTTGATAATTCGATTGATGGTGAAGATGACGACTTGTTTGATGTTCTATTAAGGATAAAATCCGTTCTTGATAAAGTTAATTATGATTATATCAACCTAAGCTTAGGGCCGAGATTCCCAGTTGATGACGATGATGTTCATGTGTGGACATCAACTCTGGAGCAGTATCTTTCTTCGGGGAAAACTTTATGTACCGTAGCTGTAGGTAACGATGGTTGTTTAGCTGAAGGCTTAAATCGTATTCAACCTCCTTTAGACTTGGTAAATGCTCTTGCAGTGGGGGCTGCTAATTCTTTATCCCCTATATGGGAGAAAAGTGATTATAGCTGCATTGGTCCGGGTAGAAGTCCGGGGTTTGTTAAACCGGATGGTGTTGCATTCGGTGGTTCAAAAGATGAACCATTTGAGATTTATAGTCCATTCTTAGGTGGTGTGGTACAAACAGCCGGGACAAGTTTCTCGTCACCATTGGTTTTACGTCAGGCTATCGGATTGGTCGCGAGCCTACAATATGACATTACCCCGCTTACAGCTAAGGCCTTGCTAATTCACCATGCAGAGAATAATGGCTCTGAACGTAGTCATGTTGGATGGGGACGATTCCCTCATGATATTTCTGATGTGATCTATTGCGGCGATGATGAGGTTAAAGTTATCTATCAAGGTGAATTAAAACCTTCCCAACATCTTCGTGCTTCTATCCCATACCCAGATATACCGGTTAATGGAGTTATAGATTTAAAAGCTACATTCTGTTTTACCACTCCTGTTGATGTTGAACATCCAGTAAACTACACGAAAAGTGGGCTGGTTGTTACGATGAGAAAAACGCCAAAGGACAAAATCGGTGCCACTTTCCCACTATTTAATAGTAAGAATATTTATGCGACTGAGGAAGAGCTTCGTGAAGATTCCCATAGGTGGGAAACGACATTAAGAAGCGAGCATACTTTCAACAAGGGAACGCTGAAAGACCCGTGTTTCGATGTTATCTATTATGGTCGCGATTGCGGTATGAAGGTCGAAATCGAAGATTTACCAAATCTATCTTACGTTCTTATCGTGTCTCTCAAGGCAAAAGATACTCCTGAACTATATAATAATATTCGGCAGCGTTATCAAACATTGCAGCCGATTCAAATACAACAACAGATTAGATTGCAGTCATAATTTCTCAATGCATGGCAATCGTATTCAATATGGGGATGATTGCTGTTCTTAAAAATAGTGACAATCCCGAATTAGGGCTTTTTAATTTATCCTGAAAAAACGCTTTCATTAAAAGGAGTGTGTAATTATGAAATCTAGAAATCTAGAAATGATTTATGATCTAATTGCAGCAAACTATACAAAAAACCTACAACCAAACGGCAAGTTCTTACATACTTTAACACCATCCACGACGAATACTGTTTATGAATTTGAAGCAAATAGTACGGATGAGATTGTGATAGGTGAGCATTATAACATTGGGTTAGCGATGTCAAAAAACAATCATGTCTCTAATAGAATAAAATATTACTCGCTGTTGCTTTTTCCTTACCAGGAATCCTCAGCTTGTGAGCAATCAGCTGTGGTACCGCTTGTAATAAGTGCTCTGAACCGGCATACCATGCGTGCATCCACGGCCATGTGTATCTTGGTATTGAGCCCCCTTTTGTACGCCCCATATCCTGATTGCCATCTTCCGCCCCTGCGGCATGGGGATGAATCTTAATGTGACTGGCGTCAATCATCAGCCATTCGAAATCCGGTTCAGAGATGAGTTCCTCAAGCAATCCTTCCCATACGCCTTTGTCACGCCACCGACAAAAACGGCGATGCGTATTTTTCCAATCGCCATAATCGGGGGGTAAATCTCGCCAGGGGGCTCCTGTCCGTAAAATCCAGAATACCGCATTAATAAATAGTCGATTATCATAAGCGACACGTCCCCAGGTGCCCTGACACCCTGGTAAGTGAGGCTCAAGTCAATGCCAAACATGATCAGAGATATCGTGACGATGGTGTGCGGGTGTGTTCATGGTTAAGTCATCCATTCGTGTAATCAGGCGTTATTATGACATAAATTAATTCATGACGACACTTTCTGGAAAGCGTAAAAAGATAACAAGGTTGCAAGCCGCAGCTACCATCGTTGAGAAAGAGTTACTTCTATTGCGGATTTGAGTGGTAAGAAATAGATTAGGATAATATTCAGGGAGGGCAGTAACGCTCCCCGCTTTCCATAGCAAATGAGCTGACACCGTACACCTTCTTCATGTACGAATTGCACGAAATTTATACAATTACAAGGTAAAACATATCCACAAAATCATTCAATTATTTTTAACTTCTTTATGTTTCAATTAAAACAAAAAACCTCCGACAAATCGGAGGTTTATAGAGGAATTATTGACAATAGTATCTAAGGTCAACTGTTGGGTAGGGCACGTGCGCCCAGAACGGGTTAGCCGTTGCCCCCCCACCGAACCGTACGTGCACATTTCTGTGCATACGGCTCTCCATTGGATCAAACAAAGGTTCTTTGGTCTGGCAGTGTTCCCCGGTGAAGGTTGACGTGACATGTCCGGCAGATCACTAATGTTTTCCTGTTACGGGCAATCATCAGCTTCTTCCAGTTATCTGTACCCGACTTAATATCCTTAAGTTTCCTCACATGGTGGACTTCAAAAGGACCGGTTCTGGTACCGCAATATTCACATTGGCATGCGGCCAACCTGTCCAGCAATTCAGTTCTGCCAGAATATTTATGCGTATTCGGCAATATATCCGGTGAACTGTGTTTTGGCGCACTTCTGTTTTTGAGTCTAAATACCTCCAACTCATATACCTTTCCATTACGATTTTCCCGATAAACATACCTGCCATCCGCTTGCCTTAATCGCCGCGCGATTTTGGTGCGTGATGTCCGATGTTTACCTGCCAGCGTCTTATAAAGACTATTTTCCCATATCCAATGCAACTTATTGAGATAGAGAACGGGGGCAAGATTGTAGTAATTCGCATAGCCGCGCATTTCGGCGTTGTACTGACCAATGAGTTCATAGTCAGACATATGCATCATCGCTGGCCGACCAGCGCTGTTACCATATCCGCCATCGTAATTCCCATAGCCACGTAGAGAGCAGAATTTCAGGATTCTTTCCCTCGGTATGCCCAGATGGATATGTTCCGTTATCGTACGTTTTACCGCATGAGTTTTACTTCCATCTGCATTAAGCCCTACAACACATTTGACCTGTTTGCTTTCACGGCGTGTTTTAATTTCATAACCGAGAAAAGTGAATCCTTTCTTTGGGTCAATAATGCCGGATTTTTCTTTTGATATTTTCAGACGAAGTTCAGTTTCAACAAAATCGACAACCTCTTTCATTATCTTTTTCGCCTCACCTTTACTTCCTATCACACCAATCA
>NZ_JBHFKZ010000052.1:0-37602 GCF_042879375.1 Photorhabdus sp. RM323S | reverse complement strand
TATGCGGGTGAGATAATTGTGTTTCAGACCATCAGAACCCGTAGCACTGATCGATACCGCATTTAAAAAATGCGTCCCAGTGTTATTATGTGTATGACTCTCGGTAAACTACACCAATCTGTCGGCTACCCTCCCATACTACTGGAGCAATAATCGCTTGAGCACGGGTTCAAGCACAGTAAGAATTACCAAATTTAAGCTGTTAAATCAGTATATTAGGTCACTTAAACAAGCGGGGCTTAGTAGGTTGATGAGTGAATAACGCTGCGTGCATCTGGTTGCGTTTTGTGAAGGGGAGAAATTATAAGGTATAGTGGCTTGATCAAAGGCAGTAAATGTTAAAGGCCACTGGGAGGTTACCCCGATGGCCTTAGCTACGTTTCCGTTATCTATTTCAGAAATGCACGGATCAGCTCTAAAAGCGCGATTAATGCTTTGAGAACGATGATAGCAGTGTCAATAAATGCTTTCACCCGTTTGCTCCAGTGAGGAGCACGACTTAACCAGCCATTGCCTTTACGCTGCCTGTCCGGCTGGCTTCCATCAAGTCAGTTAAGGAATATCGCGCTCTGACCGAGGCACTGAAGCAGCACCACCTGTTCTTCAGCCAGGACTTACGAAAACTTGCGTCAGAGATACACAGGCCAGAACGCTGCCCAAAACTAACAGCCGTTGATTATAGGTTTATTTTCAGATGATTCAATCAATTAAAATGATGAGTAGATAAAAATAAAAAAACCAACTGGTGAGGTTGGCTTTTCTATTTTTCCCTATACAGGGCAAGGGTATCTTTTGTGCCATTACCGAGATTGGTAGCCTCAGTCCTGGCGCGATATTCCTTAACTGACCTAACCAGTCTAATGCCTATAGCATAAAATATCAACCTAGGGTACAGCGTAAAGAACCTCACATAAATGGACAATATTCACCCAATCACAGAAGAATATTTCTGTTTCAGCCCATCCGATTTATAAGCCGTGTTCCTTATCGCGTTGGCGTTCTCCGACGTGCCTGTGTTGTGGTGCGTATGCACGGCGGTCAGTTCAGCCCATTCTTTAACCACATCCAGTGTCTCTAACATCAAGGTCATAACGTTGATTTGCCGGCTGCCCACCCAAACCACGGGCGCGACGATTTCTTGCCTAGCTCCGGCGATGCTCTGCTTAAGCAGGCCAATTTTCTCTATATTTTTCCGGCGCTTCCTTTGCCGTAGTTGTTCCCTGACCTATCTGTTTCTTGGCCTGCACATTACCGGCAGTGCGAGCGTCCCGGTTTTCGGCAACGGATAAATGTTCACGCAAAGTAAATGTCACCTGCCATGCCTGTTTACCGTCGATCTTACTGGCATCAATGGTATTGGTGAATGTCCCGATACGAAAGTTGATAGCACCCACGGTCAGGTTGGCGACACGGTAGCGTTTCAGATCCCCTTATCTTTGGCCTCCGCTAATGTAAACAGGCGTGACAGCATTTTTTGCTCAGTAAAGGGGATGATCCCCGTAACACGTAATTCCTTGGGCTTAATGCCTTGCTCCGCTACGGCAGTACTGGATGACTGGCCGCTTTGGTCTGTATCCTGAAACATCACCGATGGGGTTACGGTCAGACTTTTTAATGGTATGGCCTCGCCATCAAGGGCCAATGTGATAATTTGACTCATATAGCATCCCTTCTAATACACGAATATCGTCCCCGACAAATAATGTCGCCAGCGTGTAAACGGCGTCCGGTTCAGGGATATCCTGACGCAGTTTTTCAGCCAGTAATGCGCTATTCCCTTTCCCTGAGAATGCCCAGACACTGGCCGATTTATTCCTGACGCTATTCAGAGCGGCTGTGACTTGTTGTAAGGCGTTCTGTCTTGCCGTGGTGAAATTTGTTAATTGTGATTTCAATCTCGCAATGCTGCTGCCCTCACTGGCCTGTGCCTTGGCCTGCGCAATCAATCGCGCATTCATGGCCATGCGTCTGGTTGATGTTGAAAACGGTTGAAACGGAGGCAAACCGCTGCCCTGTTTCCCAAGCAATTGCATTTTGGTGATCGCCAGACGTTCCGCTGTCTTTGCCATACGGGTAACCTGAGAAAATACAGGCAACGGCAACACCTCTGAAAATTGGGTTAAATGCTGTATAAATTCATTATGCGTCTTCGCGCAGATCATCAGTACCACGGCGCTCATGTTTCCCGTTCCCCTGATGTTATTTGCCAGATAATTGATGGCGTTTGCAGGACTCAGATAGTGACCGCTGTCCATTTTCTGCCCGATACCATATACGAACGGATGGACGGGTAACATTGAGCAATGCCCCCTGTCATATTCGGGGATATGCGCATCATTTTTCGTTGCCAATTCATCACGCGGATTACTCAGGCCAGTTGATATCGGGGGCAATTGAGGGGTCTATTCTATTCACCCGCACACGATATTTTTTCCATTCCACGAGCCCTGATTTTTCGGCATCAGTGGCGATATCCAGATCAACGATGAGTACCTCTCCTTGCTTGCCAATGGCATCGATCCACAAATCCATAACAACGATAAAGCTAATGCATTAAAGAATGCCACTGAGCACATCCTAAGGGCTGTTGACGTTTCGTGTACATAACTTATACAGTCAGTCCACATGGGTAACCATATCATCATAAAAGCCATGGCAGCCATACTGGCATAATTTCGCTCAAGTTTGTCTTATATTGTTGATATTGCTATAAAATATTTAACTCTGGCAAAAGCATTTTCAACCAGATACCGATACTGTATAAGTGTCTGTCAATGCTTTGGTCACTTTTTCGGCTGTTTTTCCGGTAAGGGATCACGCTTGTTGCTCCCCTCTTTCGGATAAAGTCTCTGAACTTTTCACTGTCGTATCCCTTGTCGGCAATTACATACTCTGACGGAGGTGACTGAGTGAGCAGACTCTCGGCATGAACAATGTCGTTTTCTTGACCGCCTGACAGTTCAAAGTGGACAGGAAGTCCATAACTGTCCACCGCCAAATGGATTTTGGTTGAACATCCCCCTCGACTCTGGCCTATTGATGTATCTTCCCCTGAAGCTGCGCCGGCACTGTGCTGATGCGCCCGGATTATACTGCCATCAATGAATACCCATTCTGAATCAGTGTGGTGAGATAACCATTTGAATAATAATTTAAAAATACCTTTCTTTGACCACAGATTAAAACGACAGAATACCGTATTCCATACTTCATCTGTTAACATAGTTCTTGGCATGATGGTGAGGTAGAGTCGTTTTTTGGCGAAAGCAATTATACCCAATCATCATGCTGTCCAGTAATTCCGCTCAAAACGTCAACAGCCCCTAGAGGCTGTGGCGAGAAAATGGTTAGATGAAAAGGTAAAGACCTCAGGTATCTCACAAGATCACGCAGCAGACATCTGGCGAAGCCTTGAAAGAAATATCTTCCCTGGTCTGGGTAAGGTCCCTATTAAGGAAATTCGCCCTAAACTCTTAAAACAACACCTTGATCCAATTGAACAACGAGGAGTTCTGGAAACCTTGCGGCGGATCATTTCCCGCCTGAATGAAATCTTCCGTTGGGCCGCTACTAAGGAACTTATTGAGTTCAACCCGGCTGACAACCTTGGGCAACGTTTCAGTAAACCTAAAAAGCAAAATATGCCTGCCCTTCCACCCAGCGAACTGCCAAGGTTTATGGCTTCTTTAGCTAATGCCTCAGTCCGTCTGGAAACACGTATGCTGATTGAATGGCAGTTGTTGACTTGGGTTCGTCCGGGAGAGGCCGTTCGTGCGAGGTGGTCTGATATTGATACCGCCAACAGCATCTGGAACATTCCTGCTGATTTTATGAAGATGAAGAAGCCTCACAAGGTTCCATTAAGTAAAGAAGCTTTGCGCATTCTTGAACTAATGAAGCCAATAAGTGGGAATAGAGAGTGGGTTTTCCCCAGCATTAAAGCTCCCTTCAACCATATGCATGAACAGACAGCTAATGCAGCTATTATCCGAATGGGATTTGGAGGCGAGCTTGTAGCTCACGGTATGCGTTCTATTGCAAGAACAGCGGCAGAAGAGTCAGGTAAGTTTAGAGCTGACGTTCTTGAGGCAGCACTTGCTCACTCGAAGAAGGATGAAATCATCGCCGCCTATAATCGTGCCGAGTATCTGGCAGAGCGAGAAACCCTTATGCAATGGTGGAGCGATTATGTCCAAGCTCAAAGGCTCAAATCTATTGCGGCGTGACTATCAAAGAGGTTCATAATCAAGCCAAAGCCCGGCTTGAAAAGTTTCACTTTATTAGTTAGGCCATATTGAAGGAGTTCGGTTAGTGCCACATGCATACACAAAGCAGAGTTTTAAGATGAACAAAGAGTTATACCGCCAATGGTGGGCTTGGTTTTTGATATCTACAGCGTTGAGGTACTAATTCAGTATGAGCTTACAGCCAATAAATTTTATAAGTGTAATCATTGAAGACCAGAAGGAAACCCGTCTTTCGCGAAGGCCGGACTCAAACATCGCAACTATCCTTATGATCTTGATAGATTAATGCAAACCACAATAGGAGAGATACCATCAGTCCCGATTGGTGGCAATCGAACAGACTGTATTAGTCATTTCGGATGGATAGTGTAAAATTCATCCTTATCATAATCAATGGTCTTAAGTAAGCAATAGTACAGCATGGAACTATAAATAATGTATAGAGTAAATCAAATCATAAAAACATTAAGTAAAATGAATTCTTATGCTCCTTATAGTCATATAAATAAAAAAAGTAACTTATTGAGAAAGATTCAAGTATATTCATTTCTTACATCCTTTTTTTCTCTTGCTTTAATGCTCATTATGGTATTGATATATAAGATTTCCCATTTTTCAAGAGAACTATTTGTTTTACCTGCATTAATTTTATATCTATTTAATTCCATTGCAGGAATTGTATACTTATTTACCCCTATAATACCGGGTGTAAAATTTATGCTTAATTTAAAAAAAGAAATCTTTAACGACTTAGTATGTGAAATTGATAATGATGAACAGAATATATAGAAATTAATGCCTTACTCTTTGACTGAGCTAAATTATTCTATAGATTGGTTAAATATAAAAATCCAACGAGTCAGGTCAAGGATTAACGATTTCTTCGGAGAGAAAACAGCCATATTATCAATACTTGGATTAGCATATTCGGCCATTCAAGTAATTGGCGGTTTAAACAAACTGAGTGATACCATATCAAAAGGACTTTTCACTTCTGGAGCAGTAAATACATTAATTGTATTTGGATTAGCTTTTCTTTTAGGACTATCACTCGGAGCATTGGCACTCAAAAACATTGCAAACCACTTACAATATCTTAAAGAAATTCTTGAATTAGCGAAAAAATCAAAAGAAAAAATAAAGATTAGATTTTCATTCTAGTTTATATGAAATCTATTTTTCCATATTCAAATTAAAGAAAAGGGGTGGGATTTATTCTCCCCCATATAATAATCAAAAATTACACGTCTTGAATAGACAGGAAAGACGGAATTAAGTATTTAATAGACCCTGATTTTTTAAATAAAAATTACATCAATTGGAGGATAATCAACAGCACCTATTCAGTTCAGTCGTTAGTTAGAAGTAAAAACGAGACTTAATTGTAAGTATGAATCCGCACAATCGCTTAAAGTTATAATAAAATATTCTCCCCGCAGAATATTTTATTATAAAAATCGAAGACACATATCTGCAAATTCCCTTAATAAAATTGTTTTGATCACAAGTTACGCTTGACGTAACGTTAATATTATATTATATTAATGAAAATTTTTATAGGCTACTAAAATGAAGACTGAGCATCCAGGAAAATCACTATCATATAGACTTGAAAAATATGGTCTCAGTGCTTCTGAGTTAGCCAGGAAGATAAATGTTCCTAAAAATAGAATCACTACAATTATTAATGGAAAAAGATCAATTACAGGCGACACTGCACTAAGACTGGCTCATTTTTTCCAGACATCTCCTGAGTATTGGCTGAAGTTACAATTGTATTTTGACCTAAATGAAGCAAAAGTTAAATCAGAAGAAGCAATCCATCTTTTGCCAAAATTTCATGTAGCCAATTCAACCCGAATTCCAAAAGATAACATAAATGACAAATAATTTAGAGTTAGAGCTTAAAGATTCCGGTGTAGATTCAACCGAAAATCTCGAAGGTTTGAAAATGCATTGGGAAGGTTTTTCTTCAACGGGTGCCAAGTGGGATATATATAATGGAGATTCGGCCCAAGTTATAAAGGAATTGCCAAAAGGTAGCATTGATTGTGCAATTACTTCCCCACCTTATTTTTGGCTTCGAGACTATGGTGTTGATGGCCAAATTGGCTTGGAGGATTCAGTGCAAGATTACGTAAATGCCATAGCTGATGTTATGGATAATGTAAAAGAAGCCCTTCACAGCGAAGGGACTTTATTCATGAATATTGGCGATACATACTATTCAGGTAAAGGCCAATCACAAGGTAAAGACAGAAAAAGCAATAAACGACGATTCGGTCTTAGAGCCGTTGATAAAAGTGGTGGAATGGGTATAGGTTTACAAAGAAAATCTATGATCGGGATTCCCTGGAGAGTTGCAATTGAGATGGCAACTCGTGGATGGGTAATTCGCAGTTCTATCATCTGGCATAGAGAAAAGTGCCTGCCTGAATCAGTTAAAGATAGGCCAAGCCGAAGCTATGAGTATGTGTTTATGTTTGTTAAAAGCAGGAAGTATTATTTTAATAAACAAGAACTTATAGAACAAAAAGTCGAAGAAGATATGTGGACCATACCTGCCAGACCTAAAAGTGGGGGAGGTCTTGACACGGCACCGTATCCAGATGCTTTAGTCGAGAGATGCTTAAAAATTGGTTGTAAACCTGACGGTACAGTTTTAGACCCATTCTTAGGGAGCGGGACAACATGCAGGGTAGCTGCGCAAATGGGATATTCATCGATCGGCATAGACCTCAATCGAGAATTTTGTGAATACTCTGCATTAAACATGGAGAGCATTTGATTATGTTTTTTAGTCAGGGTGCAGTGCTACAGGCTATTGATAATCTAAAAAAAGTTCATCCCTTTTTTGGGATGACTTTTTTAGTCTGTAAAAAAAATCAATTACCCGTTGGCAGCAGTATAACATTCCCTTTAGATGCTGAGACTAAAAAATTCCTAGAGCACATCCATAAGATTACTCCAGAATCTACTTTCTTTTTTCAGCCCTTTAAATCTGTCAATGCTTGGCTTAAACACGACTACGCTTCTTCAGGTTTACAATCAGTTAATACTAGATCATTTCCCAATGCTTTCATTCACCCAAAGAATTCTAAAATGTGGGGATGGCGGGATGATTATCTCACTGAACTTGCTTCTCATGCGTCCATAAAGAAAAATAAAATACCATTACTTTCACTATGTATTTGGGTATATAAATATAACGATTTCCATAAAAATATATCATATGATGAAATATTGAGTTCTTTCATTTCTGAGTTTCATCTAACTGATGAGGAACTAATTACTTTATTTGATCATGAGGAGATTCCCCCCACGAATCTTTTTTCTAACGAGTGTATTTCATGGCATCAAATAAAGAGTAAACTATCTTTACCTCCAGATTCACAACCTGAAAATGGAGGCACATTATCTTTGTTATCGATTGTAAATATTGGACCAGCTAAAAGCTTAAAGATTGAGCCTAAACCTCGCTTAAACATTATTACTGGTGATAACGGATTAGGAAAGTCATTCATCTTAGAGTCTGCTTGGTGGGCTTTAACAAACTCTTGGACAGATCGAGTTGCATATCCAGACCCACGCCTTCGGGGTGAAAGTATTAGTCTAACATACTCTATCAAAAGTGATTTAAACTACAAAGAAGATAATACTGTAAATTATGATTGGAATAATTTTTGCTGGCCTATACAGAAGGATAGACCAACAATACCAGGTTTAATTGTCTATGGTAAAGTAGATGGTTCTTTTGCAATTTGGGACCCCGCCCGGAAATATTCATCCCAATCCTCTTTTGATGAGAAAGAAAAGGCTGTTTTTACAAGCGAAGAAATTTGGAATGGTCAAGAAGGGATTCTTGAAGGGCTGATCCGAGACTGGATAACATGGCAAAATGACGCAAAAAGTCAGCATTTTTCACATTTTCAACGAGTTTTACAAAAGCTATCTCCTCCTGATTTAGGTATTTTAAAACCTGGCCAGCCAGTGAGAATACCTGATGACCCAAGGATAATACCGACACTTATTCATCCATATGGAGAAATACCGATAACAAACGCTTCTGCTGGTGTTAGACGCATCGTTGCATTGGCATACATGATCGTTTGGGCATGGAATGAGCATCAAATTATATCACAAATGCTGAACATTCCTCCTCAAAATAACATGGTTGTTCTGGTAGATGAATTAGAGGCTCACTTACATCCCAAATGGCAAAGAGCATTTTTACCTTCGTTAATGGAGCTTAATCAAATATTTTCGAATGAGTTAAAAATCCAATTTATTATAGCTACTCATTCGCCATTAGTTATGGCATCGTCAGAAGAGGTATTTGATAGCGATACTGATTGTCTCTTTCACCTCCAACTTGATGAAGATGGTAAGATATCCCTAGAAGAATTAGATTTCATAAAATATGGAGATATATCTTCGTGGCTCATGTCTCCAATTTTTGAGCTTCGTCAAGCCCGTTCACAAGAAGGTGAATCGGCAATAGAAGATGCAAAAAAACTTCAGAATGCTTCTAATCCGGATATTAAAATGATCGAGGAAGTGTCTTTACGATTACGTAAGTATCTTTCCGCATCAGATAGATTCTGGCCCAGATGGATGATGTTTGCTGAAAAGAATGGAGTCTATATATGATACCCTTACAATTAATGCCGGAACCTAAAAATTTTGACCAGGACGTTAGGCAGAAAGGTGCGGATTTTTTAAAGAAAATACCTAATCCCACATCCAAAGATTTTTCAGGCAAAGATTTTTGGAAAAAAATAGCTCTTGAATTGCATTCATCATACAAAGCTATATGCGCTTATAGTTGCATTTCTCTGCCAACTGTCCCTGGTGCAGTTGACCATTTTCTACCCAAGAGTAAATATCCTAATCTTGCTTATGAATGGAATAACTATCGCTTATGTTTAGATAAGATTAACCAGTATAAAGGTAGCTCAGAAAATATTTGCGATCCTTTTACCGTTCAAATGGGATGGTTTGTTATAGATTTTCCTAGTTGCTTAGTAAAACCCGGCGAAAATCTTGACAAAGATACGATGAAAAAAATCGAGAATACTATAAAAGTGCTTAAACTCAACACTGACGAAGGGTTGGTTGATAATAGATTAGGAATCATCATGGATTTAATTGAAGGTCATGTTGATATGAACTTTATCGAAAGACGATTCCCATTTGTAGCCCTTGAAATAAAAAGGCAAGGGATCGAAGGTAATATAGAAAATATATTTAAAAAAATTGATTTTTAATGGATGGGTAATGAAATGAATGTCTTCAGCCTTAAACAAAATAAAGATCATGCTTACATTTCAACAAAAGCTAATTATAATAAAAGAACTGATAAATCTCACCCTTATTTACAAGATGTAAACAATAAAACTCAAGCTTTTGCATTATGCCCCGCATGTCATAATCCAGTAATTTTAGTCAATAGATTAGTATCCCAAACAAAGTCAGATACATTGTATGCAAAGCATTGTAAGTATGATGTTCAAGATTTGGCTAATTATGATCAAACCGCATACGATAATTGCCCTTTAGCAAACCCATCCAAATTTGATGACCTAATAAAACGACCGCAAAATCACGCTTCCAATAATCTCATAAAAGATGCAATCACAAATCACTTCGATTTGTTAATCCAACACCTTGAATCAACACTCGGCATTTACGGACAGGGAGTGTCCGTATCGTCATAAAAATCAGAGTGTGCAGGAAACCGTCATCTCCTTGAATCTGGGATAAAAAGGAGCCCACCAACCTCATTAGTGACAAGCCTAGATCCAACGAAGCCTTCAGAAGAAAATCCAGTCCCACACTGCACGAGCAACAGATACCACGGCATAGCGGACAGTACGGATGACCGCTTTTAGTGGTGCAGGAATGAATAACGCCGATTCTACTGAATCAAACACCTCTCCCACCGCATCGCCAAAACCCTCACGTGCCTGCTTTTTTACCGGTTCACTGCATAACCTCCCGTGTAGTTGGGTCGCCAGTGGGCTGGTGGCGCGGTCGGGCAGGCAACGCATCATGGTTTTGACCATTAACGGCAAATTCCATTCTGTCCTGACTGAGACGGCGCACACCGGATGGTACGGTGAAAATAACTGGCGGATGGAATCCAGCCTGACCTCAATATTCGCCAGTTGGTTCGGTGATGGTGTCTTGCTGGTGGCGTTCCATTCATGGCTGGGTTCAATTTTGTCGGCCTGGTTAACGACAAACAGTACCTGCTGTTGGTAGCCAGCCATCACACGTTGATAGAAACGCTCATCCACAGAAAAAGCTCGGTCATCAGCTTTAATGACCCACAGAATGAGATCCAGCTTAGGGAGAATATGGCGATATAGAGATTCATATTCACTATCCCGCAGCTCGCTTTCGCCAACGCCAGGTAGATCCACCAATATCAGGCTGTAGCCGCCACCGGCCAGACGGAATCGTAGTACGTCTCGGGTGCAGGCGCTAACATCGCTGACGAGTGTGACATCTCCCTGAAACAGAGCATTGCACAGACTACTCTTCCCGGAACCGGTTTTACCCATGATACCGATTACCGGCTCGTAGTGCGTAAGGTTGCGAAGACGTTCAGTAATGTGGTTTCGAAGGCTATGGGGGAGTGAAGCCAGAGGTTTCTCAATTGCCTGAAGGCGGTCAAGTTTATGCATACGGAGATCTCAGGAAAAAAACAAAAAGCCCCGCAATCTATTGAGGATGCAGGGAGTTCACGGAGATAATATCTATCTGAAATTATTTGGATGGGCAGGGTTGTTTTGCACAATACAGCCTTCCGTAAGTCGAAGATGGGTTGGAACTGCAAATGTACTTTAACCATATTGCATGTCGCGATTGCAGTCAGCGGTCGAGGTGCACCAAATCAAAACGCGAGCCGAGACGTATAAGGCGCTGGGTTCATGAAGCCGAAATGGAGGATATGCAGAGCAGGTTTGACGCATCGCCACAAACAGCTGTCGTGCGAAAGCAAACGGTAGAGCGCCCGTTCGGGACAATTAAAATGTGGATGGGGCAACTCACTTCCTTATGCGACGATTTAAAAACGTCAGCACAGAAATCGGTCTGCATGTGCTAGCTTATAACCTGAAAAGGATGGTGTCGATCTTGGGTACTGAAGGATTGGCCATCAAGCTGCGAGAGCAATACAACTAGCGGGAGTAACCGCTTTAGTCCCTGATAACCACCGAATAGCACCCAACTCCGGGCTTTAAAAGCTCCGAACTGCCTCCGTACACAAATCATAAGGAATACAGTCAACATGAGGAATATTCTTGCATCCCTGGCTGGGGATAATCTCCAGATACTGCACAAGCGAATTTTTACACAGCCTGTGCCATAAGCTGACATGACCTAGATCGCTAAAGAAGCAGCTACCTGCAGAGATATTGATTCTACTCAAGATGTTTATAATATCAGCTTTGGTCAATGCATCTTTAATAGTATCTTGAACCTCTATATTCCATGAGGAAAGCCAACTGACAAGTAGGGCAGGCCTCTAAATCATGAGACCTCCATGCATATATCCAAGCTCAGCCTGCTCAACTATAGAAACTTCGCCAATACAAAACTGTTGTTCAATAAAGGTACCAACACGATTATTGGTGAAAATGGCGCAGGAAAAACAAATCTCTTCAGAGCCATCAGGCTCTTGCTTGATGACAATATGATTCGTTCGGCTTACCGGCTGGATAAAAGTGATTTCCATCGCGGTTTGGGGAGATGGCAGGGACACTGGATCATCATCAGCCTGGAGTTCGAAGAGATTTCTGCAGATGAAGCAGTCCAAGCTTTATTTCTACACGGTACGGAGCTTGCTGAAAAAGAAAATGTTGGCAAGGCCACCTATAACCTTATTTTTCGCCCGAAGAAGGAAATCAGGCTGCGCCTTTCCCAACTGGATGAAGGTGATCATGCTGGTCTGGACGCTATTCTTGGCCCGGTAACTATTGACGACTACGAGACAATTTTCACGGGGCGCAGCGAGGCGGACTTCAATGATGAAACCTTCTACAGGCAGGTTGTCGGTGACTTCCAGAACGTGAGATTTAACAAGGAAACGGAGTTTCGGTGCATTGGTGCCAAAATCCCAAGTGTGCTTTCTGTTTCCAAAGAAATTTCGTTTACCTTCGTCCAGGCGTTACGGGACGTTGTAGCGGAGTTTCACAACAACAGAACCAACCCTCTACTGACCCTGCTGAAGAGCAAGAGTGGTGATATTGACCCCGTGTTGTTTACCGCTATCACCGACCAGGTCAAAGATCTCAACGATTCAATCGAGGCACTTCCTGATGTGCAGAATGTGCGCACCGACATCCGCAGCACCATCAAGGATGCTGCGGGCGAGGCGTACTCTCCCTCCTCTCTGTCGATTAAATCTGATCTTCCCGAAGAGGCCGATGAGTTATTTCAGTCTCTCAAGCTGTTCGTCGGTGAGTCCGGCGAAGATCATGAAGGTCCCATTCAGGATTTAAGCTTGGGCGGCGCTAATCTGATTTTCCTTACTCTCAAGTTGCTGGAGTTCAAGTACCGGAAAGCCAGACAGTCAATCGCCAACTTTCTGTTGATCGAGGAGCCGGAAGCTCACATCCACACACATATTCAGAAAACGCTATTCGACAGGCTCAATTACGACGACACACAGATCATCTTTTCGACGCATTCGACCCACATCTCTGAAATCAGCAATGTTCAGAACGTAAACATTCTCGGAAGGGATGGGGGTCGGTGCGAAGCCTATCAACCCGCCTCTGGGCTGCAGCCTGAGGAGATCGGTAATATTCAGCGCTACCTTGATGCCGTGCGCAGCAACCTGCTGTTTGCCAAGAGCGTCATCTTGGTGGAAGGCGATGCAGAAGAAATTCTGATCCCAATTTTGGTCAAGAAAGTGTTAGGCATCAGCCTGGATGAGCTTGGCATCAGTCTCATCAACATCCGCAGCACCGGTTTTCAGAACGTGGCTGTCCTGTTTCATGATGACCGTATTCGCAAGCGGTGCAGCATCGTCACCGATCTGGACAAATCTATTATTGACACTGAAGCGGTGGACGGTGAGGACAAGGCGATAGCGAAGCGCAAGGCAAAGTATCAGGCATCCGAGAAAAAAGGCCTGGCGCGAAAAGTGCAACTGGAAGCTTTTTGCAATGATAATGACTGGATAGCGCCGTTCTTCGCTCCTCACACGTTTGAAGTTGATTTCGTAACCGCTGGGAACGCCTGTAAAGTCATAGCGGTACTTCCCAACGTCTACACCGACGAGCCAACTATCACAAAGGCTAAGGCAAGTCTTAAATCCGGGGATATCACCCGATACGGTCAACGTGTTCTGACTATGGCGGAAAATCAGGGGAAAGGCTGGTTTGCCATTTTGCTCGGAAAAAAAGTTGATCCTCATACTGCTATTCCTCGATACATACTCGACGCTATTGCTTTTGCCCATCCGGTAGTAAAAAAAGAAGTCTGGTTCAACATCCTTAACTATCGAATGAACTTCATAGAAGAGGACGATCCATTTGTAAACCCAGAGACCCTCGCTGAATTCAGAACCAAGTTACAGCTGTTTAAAAATGGTGGCATCGACTTCGTCGGCATTAAAAATGAGATGTTCGCGGGTTTTCCTGATGATCGTATCAACGATGTACTTGAGGTCTTCTAGCTATGTTCACATGGGATGACGGGGATCTGAATCCTGAGCAAGATGCTGCCATCCGCGAGCCTGGCAGCGTGTTTCTCATTGCATGTCCTGGCAGCGGAAAAACACGCACGCTCACCTACAAAATTGCCCATGAATTGTCGCAGCTGGAGTCGAACAAGCAGTTCATCGTCGCGATCACCTATACCCATCGCGCCGCAGACGAGATCCATGAACGTATCGAAAACCTCGGGGTCGATACATCCAGGCTCTGGATAGGCACGATCCATTCATTTTGTCTCGAATGGATACTGAAGCCTTATGGCATCTACCACGAAGCGCTGGATCGCGGTTTTCGAGTCATTGACCTGCATGAGCGCGAAAAGGTGTTGGAAAACCTGTGCCAACCCTATCAGAAGCCCAAAATCACCTTCTGGGACTGCGAGTATTACTTTACCGATGAGGGCTACGTAATTTCGTGCCCGCAAGACTGGAAACACGCAGGGCTCGCTGAAATCCTGGAGCAATACTTCGACTATCTCCGGGAAACCCGACAGATCGACTTTGAACTGATTCTCTACTACGCCTATCAGTTGATCGCTGTGCAGCCTCAGATCAGCGCTATTCTCGGGCAGCTATTTTCCTTCATACTGGTCGATGAGTATCAGGATACGAAGCGCATTCAGTACTCCATCATCGCGTCCATTCTGAAAGCGGGTCAGGGAACGAAAGCTTTCATTGTCGGCGACCCAAATCAAGCCATCTATGAATCACTCGGTGGGTACCCAATCGCCTTCGAGGAATTCCAGTCGATGGCTGGAATCAAGCTGGAGGAGCTTAAACTTTCCCAGAACTATCGTTCTTCCGAACGCATCATCAACTACTTCGGAAACTACAACGTATACGACACGCATATCGAGGCCGCATCCAACGACAAGGCATACCCCAGCCTGATTTCGCTCAATGATTCGGTGAGCAAAGACGGCCTGGAGGATGAGTTGATCCGGCTCATCCGCTTCAATATCGAGACCATTGGCATTCCTCCTCATGAGGTTTGCATCCTCGCGCCTCAGTGGATGCACCTGGCGAGCATGACGCGCCGTTTGGTCGCGAGCATGCCCGAGTATGCGTTTGACGGCCCCGGCATGGTACCGTTCGCGCGAGATCTGGATAATTTTTGGTACAAGCTCTCAAGGATCGCACTTACACAGGCGTCCCCAGGCATGTACGTGCGCAGACTGCGTTGGGCTGGCGAGGTTCTCAGTGATCTTGAGGGAGTAGGCGCGAACGTATCCATGCTCACGAGGCAGAGCTTGTTGAGAGAGTGTAATGCCATCACTATTGATGCTACGGATGGGCTGGTTTATCTCAGGGTCTTCTTCGATAAGCTGTTTTCGAATCTCGCTTTCGACATTCAGGCATTCACGCAGCTTCACGAGCATTACGAGGCATTCTTCGAAAGCTCACAGGCAAGGATCGACAGACTGAAGAAGGAAGGCACAGAAATGATCGGAGACATTGCCACCTTCAGAAAGGTTTTCCAGAGTCGAACCGGCATCACTATATCAACGATCCACGGCATCAAAGGGGCGGAGTTCGATGCCGTCATTGCCTATGCACTCCTGGAGAACATGCTGCCAAACAGAAATGACCAGAACGGGCAAGATAGCGCGATGAAACTGCTGTATGTCATAGGTTCTCGTGCACGGAAAAACCTGCATCTTATCTCTGAGCGTGGGCGCATCGACAAATTCACTCGTGCGGAATACCAAGCGACTAAAAAGCTCAATGCATGCCGCTTTGAATACGACCAAGTACCATAAGTGATAATAACTGACGCTAGAGTAGTGTGTGAAAAATGATTCATTGGGTCGAACGCCAGAAAGAACGTGAACAACGGGAAGATAGTGATCGGGAACAACGGTTTGAATGAAGGCGGCTAGTTTATAGATGCACTCTGCGTAAAGGAGAAATTCATGGAGTCTGCGCGTGATAAATTTACCAGTGAGATTGTTGAGGCTGAGGATCTTTGGTTGCTCGATAGCGTTGATACTGAAGGCTATGTGTGCTGGGGATGCGGAATTGAGATGTACCCTTCAGCCTGGCAAAAAGGAAGTAAGAAAAGACCTTCGTTTAATAAAATGCCGGGGAAAGAACACATTAACTGCGATGCTGATGCTGAAAGCACGGTTGTTAAACAGGGTCAGAAGAAAAGCGTTCGCCACCTGCTGGACAGCGCACCGGGTTTGATGCCCGCTGGGTTAAAGTTGATTGAAAAACGCCCCGTTGTTGATCCTGGCGCTACTAGCGGTGAAAACAATTCCAGCTCAACACGTTCTGCATCGTCAACATCCAGCGAAGGTCATACTCCGGCACGGCAATCCCGCCGTCCGGTTAACGCTATTCGCCAGATTTGTAGAGCGTTTATTCGCTTCCCGTATGATCGTGGTATGTCATTAAACATACCGGGCATTGATGCCGATACTTACATGACTGTCTTTAAAAAACTTAAAGATCCGATTCAGTCCTATCCTGATCGGCGAGTTTTCTATTCACAGTTGTTGTGGCAGAATTTTGAACAGAATGACAACAGGCTTATTATCCCGTTATCGGGCGAGTGGGCTAAGGATGAATTCGGGAAACTTAAACCCTCGCGGAGTTACAAACTCCACGTGGAATGGGCCAACTGGTCCCAGGCTAAACGCACAGCGCTTCGAAACGAGCTAGACGCCGCTCAGGAAGAAGCGAAGGATGCGGGGAAGAAAAAGCTAAAAGACAGGGCTCAGGTTTTCTTCATCGGTGAGCAAAGTACCGATGACCATGAGATCTTCTACGTTACCGACTACCGGCTGATTTGTGCAATCATCGGACATGTCTCTTATCCTGATATTGAAAATAAAATCAATGAGTTGAACCGTAAATCTTAACAGACTGAGAACCGGAACAGACATCTTGAATAGTCCTTGCCATGGGTGATTTGGACCTTCCATCAGTCGAGAGAAATAAAGGATAAGCAGATGTGGTCAGACAAGGAATCATCAGAAGATTACCTAAATTTTGGTGAAGTATCTCAGCTAGCTGTAGATGTGCTCACCACCGAAGGCATGTTACCAGTATCAATAGGCATTTTTGGTAATTGGGGGGCTGGCAAATCTTCACTTTTGAAATTGATAGAGCAAAAACTTGAGCAAGATGACAAAGATTGGATTGTTATCAACTTTGACTCCTGGCTCTATCAGGGCTATGACGATGCACGAGCTGCGCTTCTTGAAGTCATCGCTACGGCGTTGACAAAAACTGCGGAAGGAAATGCTACCCTTACCTCAAAAACGAAAAGACTCCTAAGTCGGGTTGATGGGTTTAGAGCCATGGGCCTACTGGCTGAAGGTGCAGCTTTATTTGCAGGAGTTCCTACTGGCGGCTTGCTTTCCAGAAGCATTGGTGCATTAAGAAATGTTGTTGATGGCATTCAGAGCCAGGAAGAATATGAGGTTTTGGGCAATCTGGCTAAAGAAGGTAAAGAAACGGCTGGCGGTTTGATTAAACCAGAGGCTAAAAAAAGCCCTCCTCAGCAGATTGATGCTTTTCGTAAGGAATATGGGGAAATTTTAGAAGAGCTTAGTAAGCCACTCATCGTGGTAATAGATAACCTCGATCGCTGCCTACCTGCCAATGCCATTCATACGCTTGAAGCTATCAGGTTATTCCTTTTCTTAACTAATACAGCCTTTATCATTGCAGCAGATGAGGACATGATTCGTTCTTCTGTGGCTGATTACTTCAAGGGGGCATCACAGCGCCATCAAATAGACTATCTGGATAAGCTAATCCAGGTTCCTATCCGGGTGCCTAAGGCTGGGGTACGTGAGATCCGTTCATATCTGTTCATGCTTTATTCTATTGAACATGGCTTAAAAGGCGAAAAACTTACTACGCTCCGTGAGGGTTTAGAGAAGGCATTACAGCAATCTTGGAAAGATGAGCCAATCGCACGTCAGGATGCCCTAAAAATGACTGGTGAATCGGAGGATAGCAATCTCGCTTTGGCGTTTGCGCGTGCTGACCGTATTGCTCCCGTTTTAGCCAACTCTCCAATTATCCATGGTAACCCCAGGATCGTTAAGCGCTTGTTGAATGTTGTGAAAATGCGATCTCAAATTGCGAAGCGACGAGCTATGCCTTTGGATGAAGCAATTATCACTAAGCTAGTAATCTTTGAACGATGTGTTGGAGTAGATGGTACCGCTGATTTATATCACCTCGTGGATATTGAACAGGGTATGCCCCAGCTGCTTAAACAGCTTGAAGATGCTGATGGTCAAATACCTACTGAAGCGCCAAAGACATGGACTGATAATCCAACGACTAAAGCTTTCATCGCTCAATGGGCCCAGCTTGAACCGCGTCTTGGTGGAATCGATTTGAGAGCCGCCATATATCTGTCCCGAGAAACTATGCCAATAGGTGCATATGTGGTTGGTTTATCGCCATCTGGACGGGAAGCATTGAATGCACTTATTGAACTGAAAAATACCAGTTCTCCTACAGCAGAAACTCTTTTGGAAACGCTTCCTCGTGAGGAGCAAGTGCCAGTAATGGAAGGTTTAATTAGCCAGTTAAGGCAGGTATCGGATTGGGCTCGTAGACCTAAGGGTTTTTCTGGTGCATGCCTCTTGGCCCGCCACTCGGCAGATGCGGCTAGTATATTAATTCGTTACTTGCAGGAGTTGCAGCTGGGGACGAAACGGCCAGTGTGGATGACTGCAGCACTAAAAGATGAGCAATGGAATAAGGACGCTTAATGGGAACTTCACAATCAAGTACAGGTCCAGGAGGTGGTTCTCCACTGGTTCCACCTTGGGCTGATGACCAGCCACAGCAACCGTTACCTTCGCCACAAGAAAGAAGGTTTGCGCCATTCCGAGAATCTTTGGGAAATGCGGTTTCAAACGGTAATAGAGCAGACTTCAGGAAAGCCATAGGGCATTACGCGCGAAAAGCCTCTGGAGGGAGCAGTAGTGCAGCTCGACGATTAGGGAGTGTCACACAGGCCGGGGGCGGATTGTTTGGGGCTTTGACGGGAATGCCTGTAGCTCCCGGAGAACCAAGCATCGATTTGGGTAGTTTGGCTGGTCTTCCATGTGAAATGGCAATATCAGCTATTGCTCAAGCTTTAACATCACAGGATGGTGACTCAGAAAAGATCTGTGCAGCCATGAACCATGCTTTGGTGGAAGCTCTCGATGGCGTAGAAATTTTCGATCCTCAAAAAATAACTGACGATGTGATTGTTGATACAATGATTGGTTATTTAGCGGAAAGTATTTTTCTTCAGATGGTAATGGATTCTAACAAGGCTTGGAATAAAGCAGATACACCTTCAAAGGCAATCCAAGCAGAAACCGAACTTAGAGAATTAATCAAAGTTGTTGTTGATAAACACATGGCCCCAAAACTTGTTGGTAACATCAGAACGTTCTCACGGAATCAAATGGTCAAAATTGAACGTCAGGCCATTATTGAAGCTTGGCAAGAATGGGAGGCCTACCAGTGACAGAATTAGTTTTCCATCATGATCATCGCCATTTGCCGCCAGCAGGTGATAACTTGTTGCCCGTACAGCTCTATGGATTAAGTGGTCAAGGTCGCGGTGATATATCTGTTATCGGGAACCCTGCGATTGATCGAATCAGACGTTTGGGAGTACAAATTCCAGCTCAAGTCATGGATTTTCTTAGCATCGCACTAGCGGTAACAGCCGCCGATACATTCGTACAGCGTGAAAGTTCTGAGGATGGTTGGACCCGCCAATTCTCATTACGACTCCCCCTTCATGAGCCATCTCGATGGATTAGCTTAAAGAAGGAACTTGAGAGCGCTTTGCATTTTCTTAGTGGAGACATCTGGGATTTTGAATTTTGTGACGGTGGTTATGCACCGCCAGAACCTCATAGCCAACATTCAAGGTTTCATCTGATTAAGCTCAAAGGACTTGACTGTGTCAGCTTATTTTCGGGCGGGCTGGATTCGGCTATTGGCGCAATAGATCTTCTGACAGAGGGGCGTGCTCCGCTTTTGGTTAGTCATGCTTATAAGGGAGACAAGTCACGCCAAGATCAGATTGCTAAAAGATTAAATGGTCGATATTCGCGGTTTGAAATTAATGCTGATCCGCATAAATATCAAGGAGTGACTGATATTACGATGCGAACTCGTAGCATCAATTTTCTTGCCTTTGCGGCTGTAGGTGCTTGTGCTGTACAAGAAATAGCTCAACAAGAAAAGATCGATTTGTTCGTACCTGAAAATGGGTTTATCTCGTTAAATGCGCCACTCACCCCACGGCGGATAGGTTCGCTGAGCACACGAACAACACATCCATACTTTATTACGAGCATACAAAAGATCTTTGATGCGACCGGTATTCCTTGCAAAATAATCAATCCATATCAGTTCAAAACAAAGGGGCAAATGGCCTCCCAATGCTCAAATAAGCAACTCTTATCTGAAGTTGTGGAAAGTACAGTGTCTTGCAGTCATTGGAAACGAACGGATCAGCAATGTGGGGTATGTGTACCGTGCATCATTCGACGGGCATCGCTTCATGCTGGGGGAATTAGTAGAGATGCCGAATACACTTTCCAGTCCCTAGCTAAAGTAATGAATGAAATAGATCGCAGGGACGACCTTATCGCTCTTAGGATTGCAATTGCGCAGAAATCGACTTTGAAAATAGGAACATGGATTGCCAAAAGTGGTCCTTTGCCTACGGCAGAATTCGATAATTTTAAGCAGGTATTCAAGGATGGTCTGGATGAGGTTGAAAGCTATTTACTAAGTGAGAACATAGTGTGAGCATCGATATGCACTGTCATCTAGACTTGTATCCTCAGCCAGAACTAGTGGCTGAGGAAAGCAAACGTCGAGGGACTTATATTCTGTCGGTGACAACGACACCTAGAGCATGGCATGGAACTTCTCTACTAGCCAAAGGAAGCCAACGGATCCGAACTGCTCTTGGGCTTCACCCCCAAATCGCGCATCAAAGATCGCATGAGTTAGACCTGTTTGATTCACTGCTTTCGGAGACTAGGTATGTCGGGGAAATTGGGCTTGATGGTGGAAAGGGATTTAAAGAACATTGGGATGTCCAGTTGAAGGTATTCCGACACATACTCAATAGTGTAAATCGAGCTGGTGGCAAGATTATGTCTATCCACAGCCGGGGAAGTGCGTCAGCGGTCCTTGATGAGATCGAAAACATCGATGGGATGGCAATATTGCATTGGTTCACTGGAACACCTAAGCAGCTTGAAAGGGCAATTGATTTAGGATGTTGGTTCTCAGTGGGACCAGCTATGCTCGATACAATAAAGGGAAAGACCTTAGCTTTGAAAATACCCAAATCACGCATTCTTACAGAAACCGATGGGCCATTTGGTAAGTTTCGTAATGATCCACTAATGCCATGGGACGGTGAGATTGCAGAGACACAGTTAGCCGCATTATGGGGTATGAGCCCGATGGAGGTTAAAGCTCAGCTTTCTGATAATTTTAGAAGATTGTGTAGTTATTAAATATTTAGATAAATTCACTGACCTTAAGAAAATAATCGGTATAAAATTCGATCTGGTTAATGTGGTGAAAAAGGAAGTATATATGTTCTGCCTGAGCCTTCCCGCGCAGAGAAGGCCACAGTCGAGCTGCACGGAACAACCTACACCGTCGTCATCGTAGCCTACTTTAACAGGCTTGTGCTAAAGTTACGGTAGCCGTCGTGGACATCTTTTGTATTTTCTTTAGCCAGATAAGCCAGACGCAACAGGAAGTCCTCATAAACAGGGGAGCGAGTTAGAGCATCGCACCTGTCAAACTTAAACGACTGATTCTTTGGGAAATGCACTAAGGTCGCGTCGTCTGGATAATCAAGACCCACAGCGCTACACCAGGCTTTCTGTATCCTCGTTGCCATATTATCTGCATTGCGATTGGTATAATCTCCCAGATATCCGTAAACGTTCCGGTTGAACAGCAGCATCAAGTGATAGTGGGGGTGTTCGCTTGTATCACGCTCTCTGGCCCAGACATAAGCGGGTAACGCAGGTTTTCCCTGTCTGCCTGAACGTCGGTGATCCTCCCGTAACTGGCTTTTCAGCGACTCGATACAGCGAGTTATTGACTGCGGATCTACCCGCTGAAAACAAACAGGTGAGTCAGGATCGTCAGATACGTGATCCTCAGCAAACCTTAGGTCTGCACGGCAAGAAAATATACGATTATGGTGTTCAAGGGTGTTATATACCACAGCAAGAGATTTACGGAGAATATAACGCTCTATAGGTGAATTGTATTTATGCTCTGCTGTCTTAACCAGTAGTTCAAATTCTTTCTTGGTTAACTCATAAGGTGATTTCATAATATACCTTTAGCTGTATTTTTTTATTATTACCAGGTAATGGGTAGCCATTACACTACCCATATGACAGGATATGTCTGCATTCAGTAGTTTTACTGAGATATACCCCTAACTGAACTGATATAGGTATATTACATATACCGAGTTCCTGAGGTGAATGCCGTGCCTTAATAATGCGAGCGGAAGGTGCGATATACCTTGCTTTAGAGTTTTATTTAATCTCCTGATAATGAATGAAATTACTCTGAAGTTATTATGATTCTAGGTGACTTATACAGCGTTAGGGATAATAGTGATTACAGGCTGTATCTGGATATGAAATATTAACCGATAATTCCGTTATTCCAATTGCGTTTTACTGTCGCTATGCTAATCTCCAATTCTTTTGCTGTTTTTGATTGTGTCAGCCCTCTACGTTTAGCAAGTTCGACGCTTTCACGATATTTGCTTCCTTCTCTTCTCCCTAATGGTTTAGTGATATTTCTTTTCTTCAATGCAGCTAAGTCCACCTTCCTGCATTCGTTTTGTATTTTTGGAAGTAATAAAGTAAAAACATATCCATCAGAAGTCGGGGTTAGCTTATTTTGAGGGAAGTAACAGTGAATGCGTATGGCCTTCTTAGCGCAACGTATTATGTTTTCCTGGATCTCCTCTGCGTTACTCCCCAGACTGTTTAAGTCTAATACAACCAGATCGTCGCCTCTGCTCATATTTCTATTAATCAGGTATTTCAATAACTCCCTTTTGTTGGGTGACCGTTGACTGTCAATCAGTGTCCGCTCCGAACTTATCGATAAAGCTTTGCGAACTTCTTCAATCTCCGACTTAAGATTCTGATCCTCAACTTCACCCACATTCCGGTATAGATGGTAAAAAAATCCAGACATTCTGCTTAACTCCGGTATCAGTTATTAATTAAAGCTACCTTTAGGTACTTTAAAGTGCCATTGTTTACAGCATAACGTTGCTTCGAATGTATACTCAGATATAATACTGTGCTCAGGTTTATGAGATGATTTAAAGAAAAAGCCAGTGCCATGTTCAATTACATTATTCCTTTTTATCCTTAGTTGTCTCATCAAAAGGATTAATTATAATGATCTCCTTATCCTTTCTGGTTGAAAGCGAGACGTCACACTTCCGAATGACAGGAATCATTACAGCCTGTCCGCCGATGTAGTAAATAGGAATCCAGCAAATATACGGGAACGAAAAATCTATACTATGCTTTTCTAAGACGCTATCAATTCTGTAGGTCATTAATTCAATAGTTGGAAGCAATACTGCTTTTCTAATATTAAAAAAAATATCCCCATGCATTATGCTTCTCAATGGCAAGATAGTTCCAATGCCTGATAATAATCTCCTTGCGTCGCTAAGAACCCTTTTATTGTAAATGTATATGGCGTTTTTTATTTCACTGTCATCAATTAAATTACCAAGCATATCCTTAATTCTGTTCTTTTCAATCTTGCTCATTTTACTCCCTGTCGTGATATGTTTAACATTGATTGCGTCTAAGATTTTTCTTGATATTAAAATATGGTTTGTCCACATTTCAAGGTAAATTTCCATGTCTGTTTTTTTTGGCTAGGATTTTTAGATAGCAATGGTATCTGCTTTTTAGCATGTGACAATGAAGCTCTATATAATTCTTCTGAAATAATAGATGATAGAGATTGGCCCGATCCTTCACTTACTCTTCTGTAATAATCAATAGTAGAAATGTAGTTTGTTGAAAATGTAACTCGTATTGGCACGATTATTTCCTTTTCTAGTTTTTTAATATGCTATTCCATTTTTAGCAATAGAATGGCTTTAAATGTAAGGTTTAATGCTTTAATGAACTATGTGAGGCAGCCTATCACTTCTCTTTTTGAAAATTGCAAAACAAATCCATTCAGTTATTTTAGAAATCAACAATGTCGAGTATCAATTTTTGGGGATGGCGTAAATTCATCTTATCTTAATGTCAATTACAGTTTTACTGAGGGTAACCCTGACAAAATATGTTCAGGAAGAAATAGGTGTTCGGAGCAAAATCCACTCGTCAATCTCTGACTCAAGCCAGCCAATAGATTGTTTACCAAGACGACGTCGTTTTGGAAATGTCGCATCATACCGTGGGGATTTTGGGTTAATCCAATCGTAGATGGTAGAGCGAGCCACTCCGATTTTTTTCATTACAGTTGCAATCCGTAACATTCTTGCATTGGTTGTATTCATCAATGTTTCTCTTAGGTTGTGTGTTTTGGGACGAGATGAAGATAACTTTTCTCTGCCACAGAAAAAATCAACTTGCCAAAAAGTTTTTCTTTACAATACTGTTATGTTGTAATTTATTGAAAAATATAGGGTTGTAATTGTATGTTAAAACTGTTTTGCAGAGAGTTTGAAGTTCAGAGCAAGGACCTGCATAGACTTCTTATGTCTTCGGAGTGGCCTTTTAAGAACGCCTTAATTGAGGGACTATCATTTCTTGAGGAGGATAGTGATGAAGTAAAAAATGAGATCTTACAGTTTAGATCTCGGTACACCGACCATGATGCATGCTGGAAGCAGCTAGAGCTAAAATGGAACGTCATACCTCTGATGCGCTCTGCACTAGGATTGAAACAGTTTTTCAAAGATGATTTGTTCGCTGCTGATGTATATCAGTTCTGGGGAAGAGAAATGTGGGAGATCAATCAAAAAATGGCAATTGAGTCCTTTTTACATGCTAACCGTATATTGAACGAATGCCGTGGAAGTGTGAATTTTAATCAATTGATTGATAATGAAAAAATGGTAAGCGCGAGTAGGCGGCAATCAGCTATCAAAGGTGGAAAGGCAAAAGCTGAGCACTATATTCCAGTAAAGCAGGAGGCGATAAGGTTATTCTACAAAAATGTTCCATTAGACGGCGGATGGAAAAATAGAACTGTAGCTGCACGGGCTATCGAGTTGGAGTTAATGAGCTTTGTGCAAAAAATGAAAGTCCAAAATGAGGGATTGGATCTTAATGAAGATGAGCTTATCACAACTATAGTACACTGGGGGCGCGAAGATACTGAGGTTAGGGAGGCCTACGACGCAACTGTGCGAGTTGCGTTTAGCAAAAAAAATAGCGTGCGCTTAACGCTATTTTTGTAGAAATAATCACGTATTTTTATCCAACAAGTCTCAAAACACTAGAGCTTGCCATAAGAGTGTCTCCCTTATCCGCTGAATTAACAAAGCTAGCCCACCACTGCATCATCGGGCGACGCTGTTCAAGGTAATCGCTGCGGTTGTAGGCACGACGAACCTCATTCTTATCCACATGGGCAAGTGCTGCCTCAATGACATCAGGCGGAAAGCCTTGCTCATTAAGGGCCGTACTAGCAATAGATCGCAAGCCATGAGACACGAGTATGCCACCTAACCCGGCGCGTTTTAGCGCTGTATTCACCGTCTGACTGTTCATTGATTGAGTTGGTTTGATTCGACTGGGAAAAACAAAATCTCGATTTACACTTAGCGGTTTCATCATCTCCAGAATAGCGATTGCTTCATCTGATAATGGAATTGTATGATCCCGATTCATTTTCATCCGTGCTGCTGGGATTTTCCACTCCCGTGTTTCCAAATCTATCTCATCCCAGCGGGCTTGGGCTGCTTCTGCTGGGCGTGTGATAGTGAGAAGCTGCCACATAAACAGGCATCGTGTTGGTAGGATAATGTTGGCGGTACGCATAGTCTGCATGAGTTGCGGTAGCTGGTCTGGACGGATGCTTGGCATGTTCTTTTTCTGAGGCTTCTCGAATGCCTTGCCAATATTGACGCTGGGGACTGCATCAATTAGACCTGTATTTTGAGCATAAATCATAACCTCATTAATGCGCTGGCAAAGGCGACGAACGGTTTCCAGTGCCCCTCTGGCTTGAACAGGTTGAACTGTCTGAACCAGCGTATGGGCTTTGATATCCGTGACGCTAATATCACCAATCGCAGGAAAAACGTCTCTCTCAAGAGATCGCCAGATATCTTCCGCATAGTCCTCTGTCACACTGGTTTTCTTCACATTCCACCAACGTTCAGCCACGAGTTGGAAGGTATTGGTTTTGGCTTCAAGTGTGCTGCGTAGTTGTTCTTGCTGATGTTCCTGAGGATCGACTTGTTTCGCCAAGAGAGTGCGAGCCTCTGCCCGGTAGCTTCGCGCATCAGCAAGGGTAACTGACGGGTAAGCCCCAATGCTCTTTTTCGCACGCTTCTTGGTGACAGCGAAACTGCCAGATTTTACTGCCGCTGGATTTGATTAGTAGCTCTAGGCCATCACCATCATAGAGAACGTAGTCCGCTTCCTTGGGTTTGGCGGATTCGATTTCCTTAACGGAAAGAGGTTTTGTTTGTCTTGCCATTGCCGGGTTTCAATAGTTTTAGGCACATCAAAAACAATAATGCTTTATGAGGTGCCTAAAAGGTTCGGATTTAATTAGTTGGCTTCAGACTTCGCGGGACAAATTGAGGGCACAAAAAAGCCCGCAGAGCTTACGCCATGCGGGCTTTTCGTACTTCATCGGCCTTATCTGGTAATAACCGATGTCTAAATTGGTGGAGCTGGCGGGAGTTGAACCCGCGTCCGAAATTCCTACATCCTCGGTACTACATGCTTAGTCTAATCTTTACATTCGCTTGCCAGCTGCGGACAGACACGCCACTAACAAACTAGCCTGATTAGATTTAACGCTTCAACCCCAGGCAAGGCATCCACGCGATCTCTTTTGGGTTTGACCTCTCTTGATCCCCGTCCTAAGAGCGGAGGCTAGGGAGAGAGGGCGATATGCAGGTTATTAAGCTGCTATTGCGTATTGTTCGTCGTTTGCGACTATTTTTTTGCGGCTTTTTACGAGGCCAACCGCCCCTCGGCATGCACCTTGGGTTTCGCGAATCCCGTCGAATCCAGAATCAGCCCCAAGTATGTTAAAAACAAGTATATCAGAATATTAAACTATAATGCCAGAGATTATCGCCCAGCATTTTTCATAATACGTGCTTTGTCTAATTTCCATTCACGTTCTTTGATATCTGAACGTTTATCGTGTGCCTTTTTACCTTTTGCTACGCCAATCTTGACTTTGCACCAGGCGTTTTTCCAATAGAGGGATAAGGCAACAACGGTATAACCTTCACGATTGACTCGACCATATAATGAGTCAAGTTCGCGCTGATTAAGTAAGAGTTTGCGTGAACGCATAGGATCACAGACGACATGGGAAGAAGCTACATTTAACGGAGTGATGGTGGCACCAAAAAGATAAGCGTCGCCATCTTTGAGTAAAACGTAACTGTCGCTGATATTTGCTTTACCAGCGCGCAGTGATTTGACTTCCCATCCTTGTAACGAGAGGCCAGCCTCAAATTCTTCTTCAATGAAGTATTCGTGACGGGCTCGTCTATTCATGGCAATGGTTGCCGAACCGGGTTTGTGTGCTTTTTTCTTTGTCATAGTGTATGCATTATACTGAATGCTTTGATGAAAGAAATCTTTTCCCGCAGCATATTTGCTGATTAATGAGTATTTATTGCATTATACGCTGACAGGTTTTTCTTTAATCGCGTATAGGTGATATTATTTGCCACAATTGAGCCTTACAGGAAATGATATGCCACAGATTAGTCGCTCTGCGTTAGTACCGTACAGCGTGGAACAAATGTACAAATTGGTCAATGATGTGAGTTCTTATCCGGATTTTCTACCAGGATGTGTCGGCAGCCGTGTGTTGAGCATCAGCCGTCATGAAATGACGGCGTCAGTCGATGTTTCTAAAGCAGGTATAAGCAAGACTTTTGTTACCCGGAATATCCTGGCTGATAACCAAAGCATTAATATGCAACTGGTGGATGGGCCTTTTCGTAAGTTGATGGGAGGCTGGCAGTTCATACCTCTGAGTGAAGATGCCTGTAAAGTTGAGCTTCACCTTGATTTTGAATTTACTAATAAGCTGATTGAATTAGCTTTCGGCAAGATTTTTAAGGAGTTGGCCGGAAGTATGATACAGGCTTTTACTCTGCGTGCACGTGAGGTTTATAGTGCCTGATATCAATGTCGAAGTTATTTATGCATTGCCTGACCGCCAATATCTGCGTACTGTGAAATTGCCCCAAAGGGCGACTGTAGAACAGGCAATTGTTGCATCAGGTCTGTTGACTTTGCGTAATGATATTGATCTGCAAAAAAATAAAGTTGGCATTTATAGCCGTCCCGCCAAGCTGACAGATATTTTGGAAGAGGGTGATAGGGTGGAAATTTATCGTCCATTGTTAGCCGATCCAAAAGAAATGCGTCGTAAGCGTGCTGAACGGGCTAGAAATAATGCTCAATAATTTGTCAATAGACAGCCAGTCATCTGTATTTTATGACTCGCTGTCTATATCTCTTTGATTATTGAAGATTCTCAGTAAGTGAGTTTTCGTTTTTAATGTCAGTCAGTACGCCTTTACTGTCAAACGTCAGTGTTAGGGTTTGCTGAGTCACTTTTTCATGCCCAGGTTGCTGACGAAACACATAAAACCATGTTTGAGTACCAAACGGATCTTGTAACATGGGTGTTCCTAATGTATAGGCTACCTGTTGCTGGGTCATCCCTTTGTGGATTTTTGATACATTAGCAGATGTCAGATAGTTCCCCTGACTAATGTCAGGGCGATAAACAACCCGTTCCAGGGTAGAGCAACCCGCAGTCAGCATAACGAATGATACAGCAGCGACAGTCAACATTTTACAGCGCATGGTAATTACATTCCTTTAGGAGTCAGGATGTTGATAATAATAGACCTTGACGAGATTGAAAACCTCTACAAGTTTTAGCTATGACCCCAAATATCCGTAAAAGTTGTGTCATATTATGCTGCCAGCAGCTCTTTTGCGTTCGCCAGGGTATTTTTTGTGACTTCACTACCTGCAAGAAGCCGCGCCAGCTCTTGTAATCTGGCTTTCTTGTCCAGTAATTGCATCTGAGTTTCAGTTTCTTCACCATCAGTCTGTTTACTAACATAAAAATGCTGGTGACCGCAACCAGCTACCTGAGGCAGGTGAGTGACACACATGACCTGTGTAGATTCGCCTAATTCACGTAACAGACGACCGACAATTGCGGCTGTCAGGCCACTGATACCCACATCCACTTCATCGAATATCAGGGCTGAAGTTTCCATTTTCTTGGCCGTTATAACCTGAATTGCCAGTGCAATACGAGAAAGTTCACCACCTGAGGCAACTTTTGCCAGTGATTGGTGTGGCTGACCAGGGTTAGTTGTGACATTAAATTCAACTTTATCTGCGCCATCAGCATTTAAGTATTCAGGCGCAAAAGAGATATCAACGGTCAAGCGACCATGAGGCATGGAAAGCTGATGCATACTGTTGGTGATTAGCTCACTTAACTCTTTAGCGTATTGCTGGCGAACCAGATGCAGCCTTTCTGCTACTTCTAATGCTTGTTTATGGTGTCTGTTAACCTGTTCACTGAGATGAGCACAGTCATCTTCTTGTTGTGCCAGCAGTTGCTGTTCTTCCCGTAGTTGTTGATATAGTGAGGGAAGTTCTTCCGGTACAACATGGTGTTTACGGGCTACTCTGATTTGCTGCGAAATTTTCTGCTCCAGTTCAAACAGACGATTTGGATCCATATCCAGTTGATCACCATAGTGGCGGAGTTCATCGCTGACTTCATTAATTTGGATGGATGCTTCTTCCAGCATAGTCAGCAGGTTACCGAATTTATTATCCATTGTGATGAGTTCTGCCAGTTCGTATTTAGCGTGATTTAGCAGACTGATAATATTTTGCTCATCATTATCACTCAGTAGCAGGAGGGCATTCTGACTGACCGATAATAGCTGACCACGGTTTGCCAGTCGTTTGTATTCATTATCTTGTTCTTGATATTCACCTGGCTGCGGGGCTAATTCATTTAGCTCCTTCAGGTGATATTCCAGCAACTGTTGACGAGATTGGCGCTCAAGAGCTTGTTGCTGGAATTGAGCCAGATCCTGACAGCTTTGGTGCCATTTCTGATAGACCTGTTTCATCTCATTTTGCAGATTGAACTGATTAGCGTAAGTATCAAGCAGACGTTTTTGGTGACCACTCTCCAAGAGTAATTGGTGGGCATGTTGACCGTGAATCTGAATAAGGTGAGCGCCCAGTTCACGTAATTGGGAAAGTGGTACAGCCGTTCCATTGATAAAGCCCCTTGAGCGTCCATCTAAAGTTATGGTACGACGCAGCAAGCATTCATTACTGTCATCAAGTTGACGTTCTTCCAACCATTGGCGGGCAGAAGGAGCATCAGAAAGAGAAAAATGGGCGCAAATATCAGCACGAGAAGCACTGTTACGCACCATGTTGGTTTCACCTCGATTACCCAGACATAAACCTAATGCATCAATTGCAATGGATTTACCGGCACCGGTTTCACCTGTAATAGCTGTCATACCTGACCGGAAATCAATTTCAAGCTCACGAACAATGGCAAAGTTGCTAATAGTTAACTGGGTGAGCATCATGCCTTTCCTGTGTATAAAAACACCTCTGTATTTTCATACAGTATAAACTGGTTTTTTATACAGTAAAGTAGTGAGGCCTGTTTTTTTAGAACATTTTTTTAGACCAGCTTAGTTTTGTGCTTAATATATTGAAGTAATTATAATCTTTAGGGTGAATGAGATTGAGCTTCTGTTTGCTGCGGCTAATAATTACATCCTCTCCATCCTGTATAGGCAGAACTATCTGGCTATCGCAACTGACTTCATAATCGCTGCTGTTTTGGGAAAATTTCAGTCTGATGCTGCTTTCGCTACTGATGACCAATGGGCGGGCAGATAATGTATGCGGGAACATCGGCACCAGGACGATAGCATCTAGGTTAGGTGTCAAAATCGGTCCCCCGGCGGAAAGTGAGTAAGCAGTCGAACCCGTTGGGGTTGCGATAATCAATCCGTCAGAGCGTTGGGAAAAAGCAAAACGTTCATCAATATAAACTTCGAATTCAATCATGTGAGCCACTTTCCCTGGATGGAGAACGACTTCGTTGATTGCGGTACTGATACGAGGTTTCTGGCCGTTTCTTCTGACCAGTGCTTCCAGCAAGAAACGTTGTTCATTCCGGTATTCGCCATCCAGTACTTCAGAAAGTTGTTGCAGAGCATTATCAGGATCTAAGTCCGTCAGAAAACCCAGATTACCTCTGTTAATTCCAATGACTTTAATGTCATAACGGGAAAGAACTCGGGCAGCCCCCAGCATATTGCCGTCGCCACCAACAACGACGGCTAAATCAGCTTGTTTACCAATTTCAGTCAGGCCGCCGGTCTGTGCGTCTTTTAAACCAATATCTTTGGCTACCTGGCGATCAACAATGACGCAGTAACCTTTGGACTTTAACCAATGATAAAGCATCTCATGAGTGGCGAGTGCTTCTGGGTGACGAGGATGACCAACAATACCAATGCATTTGAATTTTTTATTCATCGTTGTAATTTCCTTCAGCAAGAGGTTTTGTCCTCACAATATGACGGGTTCCCTTGAATCCCCAGTTTAGATCCCCATAATAAGCTAAGTAGCGAGATTAATGCCAAATACGCGGAGATATTCATGAGTAGTAAAGAACAAAAAATGCCTGACGAGCAAGTCTCGGAAGATATGGAAGTTGTATCTGAACAGCAAAACAGTGCGGATAAAGCAGAAGCATCAGAGACTGAAAGCGTTGTTGAGCCACGAGTCGCAGAGCTGGAAGAACAGCTCAGACAGGCACAACAGCGTGAACGTGACGCCATTTTGCGTGCTAAAGCTGAAGTTGAAAATATCCGTCGTCGTACTGAGCAAGATGTGGAAAAAGCCCATAAATTCGCGTTAGAGAGATTTGCGAATGAACTGTTGCCGGTGATTGATAATCTTGAGCGTGCTCTGGAGGCAGCGGATCGTACCAATACCGAAATAGCACCCATGCTTGAAGGTATTGAACTAACGTTAAAATCTTTCCTCGGGGCTGTGAGTAAATTTGGTATTGAAGTTGTTGGCGACACAGATGTTCCTTTTAATCCTGAAGTGCATCAGGCCATGACCATGATGGAATCCGATCAGCATGAGCCGAATCATGTCATGATGGTCATGCAGAAAGGGTATACCTTAAATGGGCGCTTATTGCGCCCGGCAATGGTAGCTGTATCAAAGTAATTTTAGCAGTGTAGATAATCAATGCCGCTCCAACCGGGGCGGCATTTTTTTACTGTGGCAACTCAGGTGTCCAGTTAATTGGTGCCATTCCTTGTTTTTCCAGCAATTCATTGGCTTTTGAAAAGTGTTTACAACCAAAGAATCCTCTGTGGGCAGATAGTGGAGAAGGGTGAGGCGCTTTGAGAACATGGTGTTTATTGGTATCAATAAAGTTGCCTTTTTTCTGGGCGTGAGACCCCCAAAGAAGAAAAATTACGCCTGAACGGTTCTCGTTAATCGCGGCAATGACTTTATCAGTGAACGTTTCCCAGCCCAGATTTGCGTGAGAGTGAGCGTTACCACGTTCTACGGTTAATACGGTATTGAGCAGGAGAACCCCTTGTTTGGCCCAACTGATGAGGCAGCCATGATTTGGGCTTTGGAAACCGGGTATATCGGATACCAGCTCTTTGTACATATTGACCAGTGAAGGTGGCGCAGGAATACCAGGCTGAACTGAGAAAGAGAGGCCATGTGCCTGATTAGGGCCGTGGTAAGGGTCTTGCCCAAGTATCACAACCTTAATATCAGCTAATTCGGTGTAGCGGAATGCATTAAATACATCCTGTTGCGGCGGATAAATGGTCTTACCTGCCTGACGTTCTTTTGCGACATAAGTCAGTGTGTCGAGAAAGTAAGGTTGTTTTTTCTCGTTACCGATCACGTCGTGCCATGTAAGAGATGCGGACATAGCAAATCCTTTTTATATAATTACCAGATGGACGTTAGCTTACCGATTCCAAAATCAGAGGGAAACCTTTAATGAACACTAAAACGGAATTTTTGATAAATATTTCAATGTTGTAAAGTGTTTTTGAAAATTTATCAAAATAATTTCTCTGTAGTTGGCTATAAATATTTATTTAAACCATAAGGTTGCAATATATTTATAGTAACTATATGAAATTAACTGAGCTGAATCAATAGGTATCCTCATTTGTGTTGGTATACAAGCTGCTGATAAATACTAGGTAGAAATTACTCTGATATCAGAGATATAAATCACAATTTATTATTTTTGTTAACAATTTTTAAACATTTATTTAGCTTTATGTTGTCCCCTGCCGATAGATTAATTGCACCAATTAAATAGCTAATTATTTTCAACTATCGTTAGGGAATTTTATGAGTTTATCAATTGGTATCAATCTATCAATAGGTTCAGATTTTCCTATTTTAAATAATCTTCAACTTGTTACATCACCTTCTGTTCCAACCGAGAATATTAAGAAAGCGGCCACTGAAGTCTCTTCCCTCTCAGAAACGACTAAAAAGAACAATAGAATTTATCAATCATTAGTTAATGAACAGAGTATTAACATCAATTTAAAATCAATGACAGGAATTAAAGCTGAACAGATTAATGGTAAGCAATCTCATGAAATTGATTATATGTTAGCGTTGATCTCTGATGATATCTATATAAAAACCACTATGGGAATTGGTGATTATGTCCGTCTTTCTGATGGCGAGTTATTAAATGCAGGAATAGAACCGGCAAATTTGAGAAATGAAACAACGGGTTTTCAGGCAGGTATTTATCGTAATGGTGATCTCCATATCGTTGCTTTTGCGGGTACTAATGATTTGAAAGATATATTGACTAACTTACGGCAAGGTTTTGGGTTTGATGAAGCGCAATACCATCAGGCTGTTGATTTAGCTCGTACTGCCAGAATAGCGTTTGGGGAAAATATGTTATTTACTGGGCATTCTTTGGGGGGAGGATTAGCCGCAACAGCTGCATTATCAGTTGGCAAGCCTGCGGTGATATTTAATTCAGCCGGTGTTTCCGACAGTATGATGAAAAATCTGGGGCTTTCACCACAAGGGGGCAGAAATATAGCTGAGAATGGGTTGATACGGCATTATGTTGTGGAATATGACTTGCTTGATTCATTACAACAAAAACTGCCAGTATCCCAGCCGATAGGGCATAAAATTTTACTGAAATATAATGGTGATTTGGAAGAATCGAATAAATGGTTTCCCTCTCTGATGCGTGGATTCAATGCACATTCTCTTAAGAAGGTGTTGGAATTATTAACGATATATAAACCTTGGATATCTTTAAATAATGAACAGCAAGAAGAGTCTTTGGTGATGTTTAACGAACCCAATCTGAGCATTTCTGTATGATTGTAAAGGGATATTATGAAAATTTGTGAAGTCGTTGAGTTTGAATCTGAACCGAATTTTCAGCAGGATGAAGAAAATATAAATCCGTTGCAATGGGCTATATTCAATCAGCGAATGAATGATATTAATACTTTGCTGAAAGAGGGGGCTGATCCTGCTCAACTGGGTTTACAACAAGAAAGTGCTTTACATACGGCCGCAAAAATCAGCAATCCTGATTATCTCAAATCTTTATTATCATTCATGCCTGATGTAAATATTACTCATCCTGTCACTTTAGCAACACCTTTACATGCTGCGGTTCAGGTAAGGAGAAAAATTCAGGCTGAATTACTGCTGATGGCAGGAGCTAACCCCAACTTGGCTAATCGGGTTGGGGATACTCCGTTACATATTGCGGCTAAAATTAATTCGCCGGAACTGGCGTTAATATTGTTGAAATCAGGTGCTGATCCCACATTACAGAATAAGCAACAGTCAACGTTCCAGATCTATTTCAGTCTTACACCGTTAAAAGTACGCAGCCATGAGATGCAGGCTGAATATGATAAAGTTAATAATTGGCTGAAAGCTCAACAAATCAGCCGATATTATTTGAAATAAAATATAAACGGGCTGATCCAACTGGCCCGTTTAAAGATTTACTTATCACTAACGGTTGGAACTTCAGGTTTTGGATTACCAGAAGGTTTACGGCGTTTACCAATATTTTTGCTATCCCGATGACGAATTTTTTCTTTTTTCTTCGATTCTTCCGCTTTCTTTTTTTCTTTGCGTTTAGCCAATACTTTTTTCGATGGCTTATTGCTGGTTTTCTCACTTGGTGATTTGGTTGTTGGGCGAAGTTCATCAACAATCCGCGACTTCAGTGGTTCGTTCAGATAGCGGCTGATTTTACCCAATAAAACATGATCATGTGCTTCCACTAAGGTAATTGCGGTACCTTTGCGACCAGCACGAGCCGTCCGGCCGATACGATGCAGGTAAACATCGGCGGTGCGTGGTAAATCGAAGTTGAAAACATGACTGATATCATCAATATCTAATCCGCGGGAAGCAACATCAGTGGCAACCAGAACATTGATACTGCCATCATTCAAACGCTTAACAGCTTCCGTTCTTTTAGCCTGTACCATTTCCCCTTCGAGGAACCAGGCTTTGATACCGGCTTGACGCAGTCCGTCTACAAGCTCATGTACACGTTCACGTTTGCGAACAAAAATAATGGATTTAGTGACATCCGGTTGTTTCAGTAAATGGCAAAGCAGGGCTGTTTTGTGTTCCTGACTGTCTGCACGGTAGTAGAATTGCTGAATTTTTTTGCGTTCACGGCGTGACGGCTCTGCATCAATTTCAACCGGATCTTCCAACAGACGCTCTGCAAAATCACGGATGGCTTCTCCTTCCAGAGTCGCAGAGAACAGCATGGTCTGTTTGCGCCAACGGGTTTCACCCGCGATGGTTTCAATATCATTGGCAAATCCCATATCTAGCATACGATCTGCTTCATCAAGGATGAGTGTTTCAACTGCCCGGCAATCAAAGTTTTCTTCTTTGATATATTGCAGCAGACGGCCGGTGGTGGAGACGACGATATCCTGATTCTCGCTGAAAACTTCTGCGTGGTTCATATAGGCCACACCGCCGGTAATCGTAGCAACATCCAGATTGGTATGTGCCGCCAGTTCTTTTGCCTGGTCTGCCACTTGCATTGCCAGTTCACGGGTTGGTGTCAGGATCAAAATACGTGGCGGACCAGATTTTTTGCGTGGAAAATCGAGTAAGTGTTGCAGAATTGGCAGCAGGTAAGCTGCGGTTTTACCTGTTCCAGTAGGTGCGGAACCCAGAACATCACGTCCATCCATTGCTGCCGGAATAGCAGCAGCCTGAATTGCTGTTGGGCGGGAGTAACCTTTATCATTTAGAGCATCAAGCAGGCGTTCATCAAGATCGAGCTCAGAAAAGTTTGTTGCAGTCATTATATACCTCTGTTTAGGCCGCCGATTATAAACAGGTTGGGCGTATTGTTCATCTATTAAAGCTGTCATTAAGGCAGATAGCTTTTATCGGAACATAATAACCCTTATTCTATGACAAAATTTTTTTGTGCTGACACAGATGCAGGTTATTAATTTGAAACAGAAACAACCTTGTCGCCGGGGAGGATTCACTTTTAAGCAATTTTTTGTCGGCCATGACCGATGTGCAATGAAAGTAGGGACCGATGGTGTTCTATTGGGCGCGTGGGCTCCGGTTAGTGGCAAAAAAGCAATTTTGGATATCGGTTGCGGCAGCGGGTTAATTACTTTGATGTTGGCACAGCGTACAGATGAGAATACCAAAATTGACGCAGTAGAACTGGATACCGATGCTGCATTACAGGCTCAAGAGAATATAGAGCAATCTCCGTGGCAGAGAAAAATAAATGTTTATCAGCAGGATATTGGTGATTTCGCTGATCGGTATTCAAAATGTTATGACTTGATTGTCAGTAATCCACCCTATTTTGAACCGGCTGTTGCTTGCCGGAATGAGGCAAGGGAACAGGCTCGTTATACCAGCACTCTAACTCATCAGCGGTTATTACAATATGTAGAGAAGTTGATGACACCTGATGGTCTGTTTTGTGTGGTATTGCCGTATGTTGTTGGTGAAGTATTTGAAACAATGGCATGTCAGATGGGGTGGTTTTCTCATCATCGAGTCAATATCCGCGACAGGCAAGGTAAGCCATTACACCGGGTGTTATTGGCATTTTCCCGTAAGGAAGAAACGGGCTTAATCAGTGAATTGGTCATTCGTCAGCCAGATGGTATATATACACGGGAATTTCAGCAATTAGTCACGGATTTCTATCTCTATTATTGAAAGAATCACATTATTGAAAAAACCACGCCGG
>NZ_JBHFKZ010000051.1:0-38715 GCF_042879375.1 Photorhabdus sp. RM323S | reverse complement strand
TGCCAAATTTATTACGCCACGATGTTCCACCATCACGCCTTTAGGCACGCCGGTAGTACCCGAGGTATAAATCACATAAGCCAGCTGTCTTGAATGCAGTGATAATATTTGCGGGTTGCTGTCTGGTTGTTCCCAATCAGTATCCGGTGCTAATACCTTCAACCCTTTCAGTGTATCCTGACCCAAGGCCGTACGCCCCATCATATCTGCCACCACCATGGCAGGGGTGGCATCACTTAAAATCCCCCTCAAACGGTCACCCGAATACGCCGGATCCAGCGGGACGTAAGCACCTCCGGCCTTCAATATAGCCAGCAACCCGATCATCATCGACGCAGAACGGGAGACACAAAGCGCAACACGTTGCTCCGGTATCACCCCCTGTGCAATAAGCTCATGAGCCAACCGGTTCGCCCGTCTGTTGAGTTCAGCATAGCTCAGTGTCTCAGCCCCACACACAATTGCTGTCGCATTCGGTGTCCTTTGCACCTGCTGTTCAAATAACTGATGAATGCATAACTGTTCCGGATAGGTGTGCTCCGTTGCATTCCACGTTTCCAGCTGCAACCTGCGCTCTTCTGATGTCAGAAGATCCACTTCACCGACCCGTCGATCGTGCTCTGCTACCATCACTTTCAGCATTGTCTGCAAATACCCGGCATGCCGCTCTATTGTTGTGCGATCAAACAATGCTGTTGCATATCCCATACCGCCAACAATCTGACCATCTTCCTCGGATAAAGCCAGTTCAATATCGAATTTGGCAGTATCATGCATTTGCTCTACCGGAGAAATAGCGATACCAGGAAGATGCAGTTCCGCACTATTATTGTTCTGTAAAACAAACATAACTTGAAATAACGGGGTATGCGCCAGACTTCTTACGGGTTGCACCACTTCTACAATTTGTTCAAACGGCAGCATTTGATTGTCCTGTGCCGCCAGCACAGTACATCGCACCCGATTCAGTAACTCAGAGATACTTGGGGAACCTGTTAAATCTATATGTAATGGCAACATATTGACAAAGAAACCTATCAATGACTCAGTTTCCAGCCGGGACCGATTCGCACTCGGCGTGCCAATAATCAAAGCCTTTTGTCCTGACAAACGAGAGAGAACAGCTCCCCATGCCGCCAATAGTGTCATAAATAATGTGCATCCATGTTCTACACTCAGGTGTTTTAACGCTTGAGTCAGTTCCCTGTCCAAATTGATCGGAACCATATTCCCAGTAAATGACTGCTCAACAGTGCGTTCCCTGTCCGTTGGTAAATCCAATAATGCAGGAACCTCTGACAGCTCACTGCGCCAGTAGTCTGACAGTTGTTTTCCACGTTCAGCCGAGAGCCATTCACGTTGCCAAACCGCATAGTCCGGATACTGAATATCCAGTAATGGCAGTGGATCCGGTTTTCTCTGTAAGAAAGCCGTGTAAAGTATGCTAAATTCCCGCAGCAATATCCCATACGACCAACCATCCGACACAATGTGATGCTGAGTCAGTAAAAGAACACTTTCATTCTGATGTTCAAGGATTAACTGGCCCCGAATAAGCGGGCCATGGCATAGATCAAACGGTGCATGGGCTTCTTCTTCAATGAAATGTGTTATTTTAGTTGCAGCATCTTTTACTCCTCGTAAGTCATGCAAGTGCAGAAGGAATCCCCTATCCGGCGACAAAATCTGAACCTGAGGCTCTCCCCCGACACTGACGAATACAGTACGCAAACTTTCATGCCGGGCAAACAAAGTATCTAAAGCCTGCTGTACAGCCTCAACATCAACATTTCCCTGTAAACGTAAAGCCATAGGAATATGATATGCCTCGCTGCCTCCTTCAAGTTGAGCCAGAAACCATAACCGCTGTTGGGCAAATGAGAGTGGTAATACACCGCCTCGCTTAACCGGCTTAATCGGTGGCAATATCCCCTCTGTCGGTTGCTGTTGTTTTCTAAAGAGTTCAGCAAACATAGCCAAAGAAGGTGCTGAAAATAATGAGGCTAATGGTAATTCCACGCCCAGCGCATTGGCACGATTCAACATTCTGACTGCAAGTAATGAATGCCCTCCCAGCACAAAGAAGTTATCATGCCGGCTTATTTGTTCTACCCCCAGCAACTCACACCAGATAGCGGCCAATGTGCACTCTATTTCTCCCTGTGGTGCCTCATAAACCTTATGAGCCAGGGCAGTCTGCTCAGGAGCCGGCAGCGCCCAGCGATCCAACTTGCCGTTTCGGGTCAGCGGGAAAGCATCCAGCCTGACAAACGCTGACGGTATCATATATTCAGGTAATCGGTCTGACAGATACAAACGCAAGTGCTGAGTAAGTTCTTCCTCCGCCTCCGCGACCACATAGGCCACCAGGTGTTTATCCTCTCCTTCACCGAGGAGGATAACCAGTGACTCCCGAACCGAAGGATATTCCATCAAACGGGCTTCTATCTCTCCCGGCTCTATACGGAACCCGCGAATTTTCACTTGCTGATCATTGCGCCCGACATAAACCAGGTTACCATCAGGCAGATAACGGGCAAGGTCACCTGTCCGATACATGCGGGCACCCGGGATCACTGAGAATGGGTCATTCAGGAAACGTTCTGCGGTCAGATCCGGCCTGTTCAGATAACCACGGGCGACACCTGTTCCGCCGAGATATAACTCACCCACTGCACCCAGCGGCACAGGCTGCCCCTGTATATCAAGCAGGTAGACCTGCGTATTGTCTATCGGTTTGCCAATTGGCGGTGTATGACACCAATGTGCCAAAGTCCCATCCAATCGATAGTCTGTAGCAACATGCGTTTCTGAAGGTCCATATTGGTTGTATAAATAACATTGGTGCTGCAAAACAAATGATTTTATTTCTGGTGAAGTGATTAATTGTTCGCCGGCAACAATCAATTCTTTCAGGCTTGGGATTGAGATCTGCGCGTCAATAAATGTGCTGAGAAAACCAGCCGGTAAGTAAACACGTTCAACAGCATGTTTATTTAAATAATCAAACAGCTTTTTGATATTCAGTTTTATCTCAGAGGGGATCATGACTAATGTCAAACCAAAAGAAAGTGCCGTCAGGACTTCCTGCAAAGAGACATCAAATCCTTGAGCCGCAAATTGCGATGAGGATCTCACTTTCTGATAGTGCCGGTGCTGCCACTGCACCAGATTACTCAAGACTTGATGGTGTACCATGACACCTTTCGGCTGTCCGGTTGATCCTGACGTGTAAATCACATAGGCCAGATTTTGTGATGTTAACGCAGCCAAAACCGGATTACTCTCTGCCATGTCTGCAATAGCCGGACTGTTGATCGTCAGACCTGCCACCCCATCATCAATGGCTTCCCCCAAAACCTCTTTGCCCAGTGCATCGTACAGCACCAAAACCGGTTCTGCATCATGAAGAATATAATGTAAGCGTTCTTGCGGATAAGTCGGATCGAGAGGGAGATAACCTGCTCCGGCTTTTAATATCGCCAATAGACCAATCACCATCGTTACACTGCGATCAACACAAATTGCGATCCGTTCTTCGGGCTTCACACCCTGTGCAATTAAATAATGGGCCAGTTGATTAGCCTGTTGATTTAATTCAGCGTAAGTCAACCGCTCATCATTATAGACAACCGCGATCGCCTGTGGTGTTTTAACAGCCTGTTGTTCAAATAAGTGATGTACGCAGCCATCGTAATCATTATCAAAACAGGTCGCATTTTGTGTTTCCAACAGAAACTGGCGTTCTGCATGAGGTAAAATATCCAGCGTGTTTACTGCTCGTGCAGGTTCCCTGTTTAACCATAAGGCCAGTTGAGTCAACGCTTGTTGCATATAGCGACAAATTCTCTGTGCATTGAGAGAATTCACCGTTTGTGCCGTCAGCGCCAGTGTATCGCCATCATCATCAATGGAAATAATAATGGGGTAATTAGTTTTATCCTCACCATCGATAATATCAATTCCTTGTAAAGATTGAGTGTCTAACTCGCTGTCACGTCGATTATTGCGATAGTTCAACAACGCCGTGAATAGTGGTGTTGATGCACTGACAGCACTGCAACGCCGGGCTTCTAACAACGGCGTATGTTCATAGGAAAGTAACTCAGACAACCGTTCATGAGTTCGGTAAACTGCATCAATGACTGTCATATCATCAATATCTAAACGCAGGGGAAGCGTGTTAATAAACAGCCCCATTCCCTGACCATTCCCATCTTCACCAAACAGACGACCAAATAAAACGGTCCCCGTGACTACGGCCTCCCGTGCACTGCATTTAGCTAATACGACTCCCCAGGCTAAATGACATAAACTGGCCAGACTAACACCTAATTGACGCGCTTGATTACGTAACTGTTGGTTCACCTGTTCAGATAGGGCGATACGATCTTCATTAACTTTTCCCATATCGCCTTTTTCATCATAGATATTGAATGGCGCTGTCGGCTCATCAATATCACCGAGCATCCGCTGAAAATAGGGCTCATAAGCTTTTTCTGCGTTAGCCTGATTGACATAAGCAATAAAATGGCGAAAAGGGATAACGGGAGGCAGCGTTTCTGTCTTTCCTGACAAGATAAGGCTAATTTCCTTATGCATTACCGCCAGCGTCGTATGATCACCAATTAAATGATGCAAAATTTCCAATGCAAACCAACATTGGCTTTTAGGATCTTGAGCAATAAAAAAACGTAATAACGGTGGTTGGGATAAATCCATTCGATGCCGGTTTAAATCATAATGTTTAGCTAATTGGTCGATGTAAGGTTCAGTGCCATCAGGATCAAGCGTCACTTCTGTCACCGACAGAATCGCCGTTCTTTGTACCACCTGCAATGACCCACACGTTAGATTTTCCCAAAAAAAGCCGGTACGTAAAATATCATGCCGTTCGACAACCTGCTGAATTGCTTGTAAATATGCGGTCAGGCGCTGACGATCACTGAATTCCATTTTAAAGATGACCTGATAGGGATCACCCTGTTTAGCTAAAAGATGATGAAATAGAATTCCATCCTGTAATGGAGAGAGTGAATAGATATCCTGAATATTGTTAATTCCGTTATCCACCAGAGAAACAACCGTGTCGATATCAGCTTGAGTCACCTGAACTAACGGCAGCAATTCCGGTGTGATACGTGTGGTTTCTGGCCCGATCTGATTCGGAGGGATGGATATCTGCTGCGCTTTCCTGAGTAATGCAGCCTGCTGGGACAAGATCGGCGCTAAAAAGAGATCGCCTGCATTGATAGTATAGTGCCGCTGTTTCAACATGCTCATGAGTTGCACAACCAACAGGGAATGTCCGCCCAGCGTGAAAAAGTTATCGTGTCGGCCGATATTTTGTATTTTCAGCAACTGGCTCCAAATCGTTGCCAGCATGTATTCGGTATCATTGATCGGTTCTTCATACGTTTGATGTTCATAGTCTGTATCCGCTGGCGCTGGCAATGCATGGCGATCCAGCTTGCCATTTGACGTCAGAGGCAAATTATCCAGCACCACAAACGCCGACGGTAGCATATAATCGGGTAACGTCGCTGACAGGTAATTGCGCATCAGTCCCGCTACCGGCTTCCTTTCTTCAGGAGATTTAAGCGTAATATAGGCAATTAAACGAGGGATATTATCATTTTCAAGCGTAACAACCGCCGCTTCACGAATGGCTGGATGAGTAACCAGCCGATGTTCAATTTCCCCCAATTCAATCCGAAAACCCCGCACTTTTACCTGATAATCGTTACGCCCAATGTATTCAATACCACCATCCTGACAGTAACGCGCCAAATCACCACTTTTAAACATCCTGGCACCTGGCTGTGGATTAAAAGGATCAGGCATAAAACCTGCCGCTGTCATTTCAGGTTGGTTCAAATATCCCCGGCTAACACCACTACCACCAATATACAGTTCTCCTACCACCCCTAAAGGTACTGGACGTCCCTGTTTATCCAGTAAATAAATACGCGTATCAGCAAGCGGCCTGCCAATACAGTCAATATGTCTATCCTGTGATTTGGGAAAGTGTAATGTTGCTGTGATTGTTGTTTCCGTCGGCCCATAGCAGTTGACCAGTTTTATCCGGCTGGCACGGCTATTCAGCCAGGCTTTGATCGCACTGGCTGAAACTTTCTCTCCTCCGATAGAGATATACTGCAAACTTGAGTGTTCTTGCGGAAATCCTGTTTCAATCAGCTTTTTCCAAAATTGAAATGGCAGTGAAACATGGGTAATGGCGTATTTTTCACACTCCTGCCAGAATTGTGTCAAATCACGTCTATTCTGATTATCAATCAGGTAAAGTGTGCCACCAGCAATCAACGGACCAAAGAATTCGGATACAGACACATCAAACGAGAAATTACAGAATTGCAGCACTCTGCTGGCGTGATTAATGGCTAATGCTTTTCCCAGTGTCAGCAATTTTCGTGCCGCAGAGACATGCTCAACCATCACGCCCTTAGGTTGCCCGGTCGATCCGGAAGTGTAGATAACATAGGCCAGATGGCATGGGGTCAATAAGCTGATATCCGGGTTTTTCGTTGGCGTTTGTATTGCGGGAAAATGACGCAGATCTAGCATGGGTAACCTTCGCCCACAGGTTAATGCCAGCGCTTTTTTTCCTGCATCGTCATGTAACACCAATCGAGGAGCCGCATCCTGGATAATACAGTCCAGCCGTTCCTGGGGAGACGTCGGCTCCAAAGGAATATAAGCCCCTCCCGCTTTTAAAACCGCCAACAGGCCTGCCACCATTTCCGGACTTCTGTCAGCGCAAATCGCTACCCGATCATCTGGCCTTATACCCTGAGAAATCAGAATATAAGCCAGCTTATTAGCTTTATCATTTAATTCCGCATAGGTTAACGTTGTGTCATTAAATACTAAAGCGGTTGCATCCGGTTCAATAGCAACACGTTGTTCAAATAAAGAATGGATAGTCTGTTCATTCGAATGGCTGACCACATGATTCCATTCGTTTAATAATAGATTAAGCTCCTTATCGGAAAGAAGATTAATATTTTCGATATATTGCTGACTATCCTGTGTAATAGCCTTAAGTACCGCATAATAATAATCAAGATGTCTGGCAATTATCTCCTTATCAAAAAGATCAACAGCATAATTGACGCCGCCACTGATGCTACCAGTCTGATGGGATAAAAACAGTTCCATATCAAACTTGATGCTTTCAGCGCAATCTTCACAAGCGACGACATCAATATCATTAAAAGTAATTTTGCCTCCGTCAAACTCCTGCCAGGAAAACAGTACTTGAAATAATGGTGAAAAAGACAAGCTCCGTTCAGGATTAATCAACTCTACGATACGATCGAAAGGAACATCCTGATTATCCTGCGCACTAATAATGCGGGCCTTCACCTGCTGTAAAAGTGTGCCTATCGTCATTTCCTGACTGAAATCAATACGAACTGGCAAAGAATTGACAAAAAAGCCGATCATATTCTCAACTTCACTCATCCCCCGGTTAGCTGAAGGCGTGCCAATAACAATACTATCCAAACCAGAAAGACGATGAAGAACAACCGACCAGGCAGCCATCATGATCATAAACAACGTCATTCCCTGCTGCTGACCGAGTTGCAATAATTCTTCACTCAAATGCTTATCGAGCGTAAAAGAAAGTGTTTCCCCCTGCAGTGAAGGCTTATCTGGCCGGGCTGAGTGAGTAGGTAAAGTCAATAATGGAGGAATATCAGCAAGTTGAGACTGCCAATATTCCAGTTGGCCCGACAATCGTTCATCAGTCAAATAACGGCTTTGCCAAATTGCATAATCTGTATACTGTAATTCTACTGGAACCAGTGAAATCTCTTTATGATGAATAAGGTCATCATAAAGAATACTAAGTTCGTTGAAGAAGACGCCGATAGACCAACCGTCGGTAATGATATGGTGTTGGTTTAATATAAATAGAAAATTCTCATCAGACTCTTTAATAAGATGAGCCCTGATTAAAGGCCCTTGTGTAAAATCAAATGGCTCAGATATCGTCCTCTCAATAATCTCCTCTATTAATATCTGTCTGTTTTCTTCATGGCTTAGGTCTGTAAACGCTAGAGGAAAACAGATATTCTCGTTTAACAGATTAACAAACGGAACACCTTTTTCTACCTTAAAGTAAGATCGTAGTGAATCATGCCTTCTAATAAGTTCGTCAAGTGATTTCCTAAAAACATCAACGTGCAGATTACCACCAAATTTATAGATTGAAGGTACATGGTAAGCGATTGAATGCTTATCCATTTCATAAAGTAACCACAACCTTTTTTGAACAAAACTCAAGGGAATATTAGTGACCACATTCGTTTTATTTATTATATTTATTTCATTACGTTCAATATTGAAATCGGTTTTATCATCGTAAAGTTCAATGTGATCTTGCTGTACTTTTTTCAATAGCGTCCCAAGTTTAAACTTCTTCACTCCGTTATTTTGCATAATATTAAACACCTTATTTATAGAGTATAATTGACATAGTAGAAAAATATCCATTTATCCAATGGGTAATTTATTTTTCAAATTAAAGAGTGCAATGAATTAATAATTGAAACTTATTCACCACCATGAACAATTGACAACCGATATAGATATTCAGACATGCTTTTTAGCGTGGAATATTTAAATAAATTACTCATTGGGATTTTATATCCAATTTCACTTTGTAAAATAGATATTAGTTTTACCATACTTAAGGAATGACCACCCAGTACAAAGAAATCATCATTACGTCCAATTCTTTCTATATTAAGCAGTGCACTCCATATTTCAGCCAATATTTCTTCTAATTCGTTTTGAGGTGCCTCGTAAACTTGTTGTTCATAATCAGCATCAGTGGGTATCGGCAACGCTTGACGGTCTAATTTACCATTCGGTGTCAATGGTAAATGCGCCAGGACGATAAATGCCGATGGAACCATATAATCAGGTAATGATGCAGATAAATACTGACGCAATATTTCGGCAAGTTGTGGTATTTTTTCTCCCTGCTTAAGCGTAAGATAAGCAACAAGTCGAGGAATATCATCAATATCACGACGGGTAATAACGACAGCTTCATAAACGACGGGATGTAAAGTTAACAGTTGTTCGATTTCACCTAACTCTATCCTAAAGCCACGTATTTTTACCTGGTGATCATTACGCCCAATATACTCTATACCGCCATCCGGATAGTAACGGGCTAAATCTCCACTCTTATACATGCGGGCCCCCGGTTGAGAGCTGAAAGGATCTGCCATAAAATGTTCAGCCGTCATTTGTGGTTGGTTTAGATATCCCCGGCTGACGCCGTTTCCACCAATATAGATTTCCCCGATCGCCCCCAACGGCACTGGTCGCTGATATTTGTCTAACAGATAGATACGGGTATCATCAAGGGGCTTGCCAATACTGTCGATATATTTATCGTGTCGCTCAGGGCAGTATAATGTTGCTGTAATAGTCGTCTCAGTCGGCCCATAACAGTTAACCAATTTAATGCTGCCGGCACGACTCTCCATCCACCTGTTGATGGCATCAGCCGGAATTTTTTCACCACCAATACAAATAGATAATAAGCTTGAGTTATGATCAGGGAACCCGATCTCAGTAAGACTATTCCAATATTGAAACGGCAACGACACATGAGTAATTCCCTGTTGCTTACACAACGCCCAAAATTGTGTCACATCTTGACGCGACTCGTTATCAATCAGGTGAAGTGTCGCGCCACTGATTAACGGACAAAACAGCTCAGAAACGGATACATCAAACGAAAAATGACAAAACTGTAGGATATGGCTGGCTCGGTTGATACCTAACGTGTGACTCAACGTCAGCAACTTTGGCACTATTGACGCATGTTCAACCATGACGCCTTTAGGCCGTCCGGTTGAACCCGAAGTATGAATAACATAAGCCAGATGATGCGGTGAAAATGAAGCAATCTGAGGGTTATGCTCTAATCCGGCTGTTTCTGCATGATCATCAAGCGATTGCATTGGCAATCCGTGTTCCAGCAACTGTAACGCGCTTTTACCGACTTTATCGTGCAGTATCAGTACTGGAGCTACATCGTTAACGATAAAATTGAGTCGATCCTGTGGATAATCAGGATCAAGGGGAACATACGCTCCACCTGCTTTCAAAATAGCTAATAAACCAATCACCATTTCCGGATTTTTATCAGCGCAAATCGCTATCCGGCTATCAGCCTTGACGCCTCGGGCAACGAGTTGATGTGCCAGTCTGTTTGCCCGGCGATTCAGTTCTTCATAAGTGATGAACTGATCTTTAAAAGCCAGAGCGACAGCATCCGGCACAGCAGCGGCTTGCTGTTCAAACAGGTAATGAATACCACATTTGCGATAATCATTGGTCACCGGCGGATTCCATGTCTCCAGCAATAACGTCTGTTCCGCAGGCGGTAACACATCGATCAGACAAACCGGCTTATCCGGCTGCTCCCTCAACGCCCGCGCTAACTGTGCTAAAGATTGCTGTAAATAACCACATAAACGAGAAGCCGAAAGCGGCGCTATCACTTGAGCAGTCAATGCCAAACTCTGACCATCATCATCAACGGAAAGCCCGACAGGATAATTACACTTCTCCTCTCCACCCTCCAGCATTTCAATATTCTTCCATCCTTCAGACGCGGTATCTTCGGTGTTGATTGCCCGATTATGGCGGTAATTGAGCAAGGCCGTAAACAGTGGTGCCGGTGCTGCTACACCACTGCATCGCTGGACAGCGGCCAGAGGAGTATGTTCATAGTTAAGTAATTCCGACAAACGCTGGTGGGTTTGTTCTAACGCTTGCACCACACTGCTATTGTCAATGTCCAACCGCAGTGGCAACGTATTGATAAACAACCCCATTCCCTGTTCAGCGCCACTTTCACCGTTTAAACGCCCAAACATTACCGTCCCGGTCACCACGTTGGTTCGCCCGCTGCTTTTCGCCAATACCACTCCCCAACCTAAATGAATCAGGCTTGCCAAGCTAACACCATAATGACGTGCCAACCTACGCAGCTCAGTATTAAATTCCTCGGAAAACTCAAGATGATACTCATCAACCGGACTACTAGCCTGCATAACGTTATAAAGACCAAACGGCGCTGTGGGTTCATCTATATCCGCCAACATACGCCGAAAATAAGATTCATAGGTTTTATGCTGGTTAGCCCTACGCGCATAAGCAATGAGATGACGGTAAGGTACCGCAGGGAGAAGGTGTTCTGCACGACCTGATAAAATATACCCTATCTCATGATGCATAACGTCCAAAGTGGTATGGTCGCCGATGAGATGGTGCATAACTTCCAGTGCCAGCCAGCGTTCACTGCCCGGTTCCTGTGCCACGAATAAACGCAGTAATGGTGCATCGGAAAGCGTTAGACGATGCTCTGATAGCGTATGATACGCGGCTAACTGTTCGATAAATGGTTTAGATTTATCTGTTGAGAGTGTTATTTCATTGACCGGCAATAACGCCTTCTTTAACACAACCTGTATTGGGCCACCGGATAGCCCTTCACTAAAGAAAGCCGTTCGCAAAATATCGTGACGATTGATGACTTGTTGCAGCGCATCAATATAAGCATCCAAACCCGCCCGATCGTTAAATGCTAGACGGAATATCACTTGATATGAATCGCCCTGATCTTCCAACAAGTGATGAAACATAATTCCATCCTGCAACGGCGAAAGTTCATAAATATCCTGAACATTCTGAACCCCACCTGCAATCTGGCTGATAAGTCTATCAATGTCAGACTGATTTATTTCCGCCAGCGGCAACATTTCTGGTGTAATGCGTTCAATATCCTCTGTAATTTGATTCGCCGGGATCACGGGTACATCATCATTCTTCTTAATGAGCGCCGCCTGTTCAAACAATCTCGGCGTAGAAAATAGGGCGCCAGCCGACACCGTATAAGCGTGTTTTCTGAGTAAGCTCATGAGTTGTATGACCAGCAAAGAGTGACCACCTAAAGCAAAAAAGTTATCATGCCGGCCAATTTTATCCGTTCCAAGCAACTCTCCCCAAATTTCGGCCAGTAACATTTCCATATCATTCTCAGGTGCTTCATAACGCTGATGCTGGTAAGCCAAAGTATCCGGTGCCGGCAATGCCCGACGATCAAGCTTACCGTTTGGTGTCAATGGAAAATGAGCTAATGCCACAAAAGCAACGGGAACCATGTACTCCGGCAGACCAGACAGCAGATACTGGCGTAAAACTACCGCTGCATCATCGGCACTCAATTCAGCAGCCAGTACCAGATAAGCAACTAAACGTTTGTCTCCTTCTACGCCTTCACAGGCAATCACAACCGATTCCTGTACCGCAGGATGCGATTCAAGATGAGCTTCAATTTCACCCAGCTCAATACGAAAACCACGGATTTTTACCTGGTGATCATTACGCCCAATATATTCAATATTACCGTCATAGTTATAACGAGCCAGATCGCCAGTTCGGTACATTCTGGCGTTGGGTTGGTCGCTAAAAGGGTCAGCAACAAAACGTTGTTCTGTTAAATCAAGGCGATTTAAATAACCGCGAGCTACTCCCTCCCCACCAATATACAGCTCACCCACGCCACCTAACGGTACAGGTTGTTGACGGTCGTCCAACAAATAAATACGCGTATTCGCAATTGGTTTTCCGATCGGAATGGTTTGGCCGTTAAAATTTTCAGGACAATGCCAGTAGGTCACATCAATTGCAGCCTCAGTTGGACCATATAAGTTATATAACCTGGTCCAGGGCAACAAAGCCTGACATTGTTTAACCGTACTGGGATGTAATACTTCTCCGCTACAGAATAGATGTTTTAACGTTACACAACCAGATAGGTTAGGCTGTTTTAAGAAGGCATTTAATACAGAAGGGACAAAATGCAGCGTCGTTACCCCGTTTTGACGGATAACATCAGCTAGTTGAGAAAGATTTTTTTGCTGATGTTCAGTAGCTAGAACCATACTCGCTCCAACCATAAACCCCCAGAAAAACTCCCACACCGAAACGTCAAAACTAAACGTTGTCTTTTGTAATACGACATCATTTTGTGTCAATAAGTAGGTTTGCTGCATCCAATGCAGCCGGTTTATGACGCCACGATGTTCGTTCTGAACGCCTTTGGGGTTACCGGTAGAACCCGAGGTATAAATAACATAGGCAAGATGACGCGAATTCATCCCAGGGATGTGTGGATTGACCTCTAAACAATCATCAAATGACTCTTTGCTCAGATCTAAACATTGATATCCGGCTAAAACATCTTCCAGTGCTTGCTTTCCTATTTCATCGTGCAGGATTAGCACGGGTTCAGTACTTTTAAGGATATAACCTAATCGCTCCTTCGGATACGTCGGGTCAAGGGGAACGTAAGCGCCGCCAGCTTTTAAAATCGCTAATAAGCCAATGACCATATTAGGCGTTCTGCTTACACAAATTACGACCCGGCTATCAGGTACAACGCCAAGATCGATAAGACGATGTGCCAATCGGTTCGCTTTACGATTCAGTTCGTCATAACGGATTATCTGCTGGTTAAACACCAGTGCCGGCGCATCCGGCGTCTTGATCGCCTGCCGCTCAAATGTTTCATGAATCAAACACTCAGCTGGAAAGTCACTATGGGTTGCGTTCCAATGATTCAAAAGCAGCTCACGCTCCGCAATAGGCAAGATATCGATATCTTTAATACATTGCGATACGTTATTTGCTATGGATTCAAGCGCCATTAAGTAGTAGCCTAAATGTCGCTCTATGGTCTCTTTATCAAATAAATCTGTCGCGTAATTGATTGCACCAACAAGCGTGTCGTCTTTTTTCTGCAATGCAAATTCTAAATCAAATTTGGATTTAACGTTACCAGGCTGTATCGGTTCCAAAACAACATCAGCAAAAGAAACAGGCTCTCCATCATGTGACTCCCAAGAAAACATAACCTGAAAAACAGGCGTATAGGCAGAACTACGCTGTGGATTAACCGCTTCAACAATACGTTCAAACGGCACATCCTGATTATCCTGAGCCGTAATGATTTTATCTTTTACCTGTAAGAATAAATCTGTAATTTGAGTATCATTGTTAACATCAATCCGTATAGGTAACGTGTTGACAAAAAAACCTATCATCTGTTCAACTTCGGCCATTCCCCGATTAGCCGAAGGGATCCCAATTACAATACTGTTTTGTCCTGAAAGCCGGCTGAGGACGATCCCCCAAACAGACATCAACATCATAAAAAGCGTAACGCCTTGCTGTTGGCTAATTTGTTCAAGTTTTCTTGCCGTATCACTGTCAATCGCAATCGAAACAATCTCTCCTGCCGGCGACTTTTGTTTCGTTCTTGTCCTATTCGTTGGCAACGCTAATAATGGTGGTAGATTAACAAGCTGTGCTTTCCAATAGTCTAATTGTGTAGATAACTTCTCTTCTGTAATACTCTCCCGTTGCCAAACAGCATAGTCTGAGTACTGCAATGGCAAAGGTTCCAGTGAAATTAACTGCTTATTAATAAGTTTATTATAAACATGTTCCATTTCTTTGAGAAAAATGGTGATAGACCAACCATCAGTAATAATATGGTGTTGATCTAAAATAAATATATATTCATTTTCATCGATATGGAGCAATTCAGTACGAATTAAAGGGCCGAGACTCAGATCAAAGTCCAAATTAATTATTTTATCGATGATTCTTAAAATATCCTCATCTCGCAGAGTTGAATTGCGCAAATCGCTAACAACTAGCGGTACATGGGTATCCATAGGTAAAAGATGCACATTAGGTACCCCATCGTTTAAAACAAACGTAGAACGCAGAGAATCATGCCGCTTGAAAATAAAATTTATTGCCTCTTCAAATAGGACAATATTTAACTCCCCAGTTATTTTATATATAATGGGTATATGATAAGCGCCTCCCCCTTCTTCAAGCTGACTAATCATCCATAATCTATTTTGCGAAAATGATAATGGGAATATCTCTGCTTCAACTTTCTTGTGAATAACTTGTTGTTCCTCTTTATTTTTCACCAAAGAATAAAACAACTCCCTTTCATTTCCATCAAGAGCACTTAAATATTCATCTGACATGTTTTTACCTTTAAATATAAAGTAAATTAAAAAGTGATTATTAGCTATAATTCAAATTCAATATTTGTGATTAAGTTTAGTTGAAAAATAGCTGATAATACTTCTGGCTAATATAATGTAACCTCTGAATAACTGTTACAAATAATAGATTATTTGAAGGAACTCAATCCGAATTTGGCGATCTGTTCGATTGTGATGAGCGAAGATATTCCGGCAGAGAAAAATGATTGTCAAAGTTTTTGCAGGAGAGTATAAAACAGCGGGAAAGCATCCAAATATTTAATTTCATCCATAATATATCCCATTGAAAGTTAGCTATTAATGATTTCGTATTTCGTCTCATTATAGAACTTGAAGTGATTTTTTATTATTGCAGGGGGTAAACTAACTTAAAATTTCTTTCACTATATTTAAATACGTTCAAGATTGAATTTTTCAGTTTTAGCAAGTACAACATCGATATGTAAACTAAATTGTATGGTTTTGTTATTTTCTGGATAAACTTTTTCTGCTTTTATGATTTACTTACTCTGTAAAAAAATCTATTTACGTTATCATTAAAACTATTTCTTATATTTATTACTTTTCGTACTTTTAACTTTCTTTTTTAAAATTGTCTGGTAAGCAGTTGAAATGCTTTTTTTCATTTGGTGATGTTGTCTCGATGGATATCTTTCTACCTAATAATTTAATATAAAATAACTCTTTATCTCTCTACTAAGGGTAAAAATATTCCATTTTCCACCTATATTCTCTTATAACTAAATACATAGTCACTTCCCACGCTACCGCCCTCCAGGTTCTTTAGGATAGATATTGTCAATATTAAAATTGAAAAGACTCAATAACATAATAAATTAAAAATCACCGTAACTCATTAATGTTAAATATGTAACTCGTCAATTATATGACAGGAAGTGCAAACTTACGTTAAACCACACCAAATCTGATTAAATAACCGAACAAAATGAAATAGACTAAGAGAGCAATTAACGTCTATTTATAGCAATCTAATATGCTGTGACACATTTAATGATATTTCAAACTCACCGTGGGTCGGCTGGTAAATAAGTTCTCACGCATATTAATTTAATGCAACACTTTACTGGATTAAATATAATATCGAAAACCTTTAAAATTAACTTAACTGTTTGTATTTAAAGATTAAATTAGAAATGGCACACTGTAATTAAAGTGTATTTTCGTACTTGTCTTATTTTTCAAATTATTATTTTTAGCAGGAAAATTCTGATTAGTCAGAAAAACAAAAATATAGGTATAATTAAAGGATTAATTATGATTTTCATCATGATTAACCTGAGGTTGTTATATTGATTGTCGATTTGTTATATTTCTGGGTGTTTATTGTAATAATAAATAAATGCATTTTTAACATTGTGTTTTCTATTTATCATTTTTTTAATATTTTGCTTTCTATAGGCGGGAATTTTAACCATGAAAGACAAGTACAATGATGCCATTTCATCAAATTAATTTTAATGGAAATACAGAATGGCTATGAACAAACCCTAGTCATAAAGGAGATAAATTCAATAAGTAACAAATGCTCATTTGGCGTGCAGCGGAAAAACCCAATCACCTGGTTCAACAACCTTTTTTATTCTTTCAGCATAAACAGGGATACTTTGCATAAGAATAATCATAAATTATATGAAATCTATGCAAAATATCCGCCCCGAGAAATTCGCCAATTAATACTGAGTTATTAAATGGCTTATCAGAAACAACTAGAGCTCAGAATCTCTATACGCCTGATTAATAATGGCTTTTGCCATCCATTTAGTGATTTCAATAACTTTCTCGTCATCCATATTCCAAATATCTTTCATTACCAGAAAGACTTCAGAGCCATAAATTAGGGAAAAAGAACGAATGACATTTTCCAAAGTTTCCGGTGGAAAATGCCCTTTTAGTGGTTCAACAACCATTGCAAGGATCTCCTTACGATGCCCGCGTACCAGTTTCTTTTCCTGCTTATCCGCAGATAAATCGCGCCCATGAGCCCATTGCTGTAAAGAAACCAACAGAGCCGCCCGCAATGCACCTTCATGTTGAAACATTCGGGGATAGGCAAAATCCAACAGTTCAATAATCCGCTCTTCGGTTTTTTTGCTGGAAGGCTGCCAGGTGAGAATTGGCCCAAGGCTGGCACCAACAATTGCGTCAATTAAATCGCTTTGGGTCGGAAAATAGCGGTATGCCGTTGCTCTGGAAACACCAGCATACTGCGCCAATTCGGAAACCGAAGGTATCGCGCTCTGCTCAAAAAGTTCCAGTGCAGCGTTTATCAACAATGCATACGTTTTTTTCCGGGTCCCGGTAAAGTGAGGTTTACTATTCGAATCCATCATTGCCACAACTCTTTCACAATAAAAATCTCTAGATAAAGCTTATGGTTAAAATTCTTTTTCGCTATCATCACTCTACTTAACTATCTACAAAACACCCAAATTGATTCAGTTTATTTATGGGTAAAATGAGATGACAGTCCCAATTTGGTAATATAATAGTGATACTAGAGTCTCATCTTGTCTATAATCTGTCCATGAATGTTGTCAGCACCGGGGAAGTATTCATAATTATAATGAAAAAAAGCCAAGGCTGTGTTTATATCGCCACTATTTTTGATACCAAGAGCGCAGAAATCTTCTACGTCAGGGATCTGATAGAACAAGCTGGCCTTGCCGTTCGTACTGTGGATTTAACTACTCAATCTGGCCCGCTCGAAAGAGGTGCGGACATCACTGCATTAACAGTAGCAGAGCATCATCCACAAGGCAAAGATGCCGTTTTCTGTGGTGATAGGGGGAAAGCAATATCCGCAATGTCAGTCGCTTTTAGTCTTTTTTTATCAAGACAAACTGATGTTTTAGCGATTCTGGGTCTGGGGGGCTCCTGCGGGACAGCACTGATTACACCCGCGATGCAATCTTTGCCTGTAGGTATACCAAAACTGATGGTTTCTACTATGGCCTCCGGTGATGTTTCAGGTTACGTCGGTGTCAGTGATATCGCCATGCTCTATTCAGTCACTGATGTGTCCGGCCTTAATCGTATCTCCCGTCAGGTATTGAAAAATGCGGCTAACCAAATTGCAGGTGCAGTTTATTTCTACCAAGAGAACAATGTTGAAGATAAGCCAGCTATTGGTCTGACAATGTTTGGTGTCACAACACCGTGCATACAATTACTGACCAAAGAACTGGAGCAACAGTATGACTGTCTGGTTTTCCATGCAACCGGCAGCGGTGGCAAAACAATGGAAAAACTGGCCGAAAGCCGCCTGCTGAATAGCCTGTTGGATATCACCACAACCGAAGTCTGTGATTATCTGTTTGGTGGTGCCTTGGCCTGTGATGCAGACCGTTTGGGGGCGATAGCCCGCACACAAACACCTTATATTGGCTCTTGCGGTGCATTAGATATGGTGAATTTCGGGCATCTGAATACTATCCCGGAACGCTACAAATACCGTCAATTTTATCGCCATAATTCTCAGGTAACATTAATGCGCACCATACCTGAAGAAAACCGCCAAATGGGGATTTGGATTGCTGAAAAGCTTAATCGGTGCGAAGGAAAAGTAAAATTTATTATTCCTGAAGGCGGTTTTTCCGCTCTGGACATTGAAGGTGGCCCCTTCTGGGATCCTGATGCGACTCAGGCCTTTATCAACGCTTTTGAGTCTACATTTATAGAAACGGAAAACAGGCAACTCATTAAAAGCCCTCATCACGTGAATTCACCTGAATTCTGCCAACAGGTGATGAGCGAATATCAGCAGATGATGATGGCTGTAAGTTGTGACTCAACACGAACAACCACTGAAGCAGGAGCAAATGTTAATGGGCCTGATCACCAGCAATAATACGGGTTCAGAAGTAGTATTGACACTGAAAGATTGTATACAACTAATTAATGACTAGGTAAAAAGTTGTCAAAACAGGGCGTTCTGATGCTATTGTTCTATTACAACCTCTTACGATATATCTGTCGGAATGTTGTACTAAATAGAACAGTCAGGGTGCTTGTGTTCTAAAGGGAAGCCATAAGAACTTCCTGTTAATAACCTTGCTATAAGATATTGGGAGTTAACAAACTAAATTAAAACATAAATACACCTGCTTTGTTTTCTTCCTTTTCGGAGCTTATCTCCGTCAACACCAGGCTCCTGCGGCACCCACCGCAGGAGTTTTTTTATGAATAAACGGGCAGCAGATTAAAACTTGATAAGATATGGGCAGTGACATTCAATACACCAAACAGCAAAATCAAGCCGATCAGCGCATTGCCGCCCCAAACCCGGTAGGCCGGGCTACCAAACCGTTTACGGGATGCTCTGGCAAGTAAAGCCGGAACGATAGCAGCCCACACTGTCGCAGCCAGGCCAGCAAAACCAATTGCATAAATAAAACCATTCGGGTAAATCATTCCGCCAACCATTGGTGGAAGAAACGTCACCAGTGCAGTTTTAAAACGCCCCAGTTTGCTATCATCAAATTTGAACAAGTCGGCCAAGTAATCGAACAGCCCCAGCGTGACACCAAGAAATGAGCTGGCAACAGCAAAGTTAGAAAAAAGGGTCAGCAATAAATTCAGTGTTGCACTATTTAAGCCTCCACTTAATGACTGGACCAGAACATCAATATTTCCCCCTTGTTCCGTAATTTTAATAAAACCTGACCGGGGAATATTTCCCATTGTTCCAATCAACCAAACCAGATAAAGAACTAACGCCATTGATGTCCCAATAAGCAGACATTTTTTTATTTTTTGTGGTTCTTTTCCATAATATTTCATCAGGCTAGGAACATTGCCATGATATCCAAAAGAAGCCAGGCAGAAAGGTAAGGTTGCTAATACATAAGGCCAATAAGTTGGATTAATTTCAGCGGTATTAAATAAAACAGCAGATTCAACGTTATAAATTAAGCCGCCAAAAGTCATAAAGAAAGTTAATATTTTTGCACCAAGAATAATAGAGGTTATCCGGCTGACCGCCTTCGTACTTAACCAGACAATAAACGCAACGGCAAAAGCAAACAAAAACCCGGCAAGTTGCGGCGAAAAATCTATCGACATTTCCTGCATGACATGCTGAATAATCGATCCACTGGCAGAAATATAAGCATAAGTTAGTATATATAAAACAAAAGCAATCGTAATACCATTGATGATATTCCAGCCGTTACCTAAAAGATCTTTTGTTATAGTCCCGAAACTTGAGCCAATCCGATAATTAAGATTGGCCTCCAATATCATTAACCCTGAGTGCAACATGCAAAACCAGGTAAAAACCAAAGCAGCGATTGACCAGTAAAACCATGCTCCTGACATTACAACGGGTAAGGAAAACATGCCTGCGCCAATAATCGTTCCGCCAATGATCATTGCGCCGCCAAGTAAAGATGGAGACGATTTTTTTATCGGCAAAGTAGCCATATGTGTGACCCTAGCGTGACTTTATAATGGATAAAACAAAATTTGGGATGCTTTTAAATAGAAGCATCCCTATTCTTATTATTTAATTGGTTTTAATCTTGCAACAAAATGCCGTAATACTGATGGCTCATAAGTAAACGTTAACCCTTTAATTTGAGAGGCTCTCTCTTTCAGAGAAATAAAGGCTTCGGCAATATAGTCCATATGATCATTGGTATATACCCGACGAGGAATAGTTAATCGCAGAAGTTCCATTGGTGATTCTTTTTGCTTTCCTGTCTTTGGATCACGCCCTAACAATAAAGAACCAATTTCGACACTCCTTATTCCCGCATCCAGATACAATTCATTATTCAGGGCATGTGCAGGAAATTGCTCTCCTGGAATATGTGGCAATAATAATTTAGCATCAACAAAGACAGCATGACCACCGGTTGGATATTGAATAGGAATGCCTGCATCCATTAATCTTTTCCCTAAATAAGCTACTTGATTAATACGATATGCCAGATAATCTTCATTCATACCTTCTTCAAGGCCAATTGCCAGCGCTGCCATATCGCGACCGGCAAGACCGCCGTAAGTGACAAATCCTTCCATTGGCACGCAACGGACACGCACTTCATTAAACAGATCTTCGTCATCACGGAAACAGCAAAGACCACCGATATTGACCATCGGATCTTTTTTAGCTGACATGGTTAGCATATCACCATATTGATACATCTCCCTGACGATCTCTTTGACTGATTTATTTTCATAGCCTTTTTCTCTTTGCTTAATAAACCAGGCATTTTCACAAAAACGGGCGGAATCAATCACCACAGGGATATCGTATTGCTTCGCAATCTCATACACAGACTTCATATTAGCGATAGAGACAGGTTGACCACCAGAACTATTACAAGTCACGGTTGTGATAATGGCCACAATATTATCAGCACCCTGTTCCGTAATCGTTTTTTTCAGTTCATCAATATCAAAATCGCCTTTCCAATCGTAATAGGTGGTCGTATCAAAGGCTTTTGGCGTAACAACGTTAACCGCTTTCGCGCCATTTAATTCCACATGAGCCGCGGTGGTATCAAAATGAAAATTAGAGATAAAGACAGGATGGGTTGCACCACCTTGCGCTTTTTTACGAGCAATTAATGTCGGAAATAAGATTTGTTCTGCACCGCGCCCTTGATGGGTTGGAATAGTGTATTGATAACCAATCAGCTCGTTAACTTTATCACACAGATGATAATAGTTACGGGAACCTGCATAAGCCTCATCACCCATCATCATTCCCGCCCACTGGCGATCACTCATTGCACCGGTACCGGAATCTGTCAGCAAATCAATGTAAACAGCATCACTTGGCAACAGGAATGGATTATATCCAGCCTCTTCTAATGCTTTTTCACGTTCCGCACGCGTCGTCATACGGATATTTTCTACCATTTTAATACGGAAAGGCTCTGGAATACGTTTCATGAATATTTTATCCAATAATTGTTTATACTGCGTAATTCAGGAAAAATCCTGAAAAACACACAGAAATACGCCACAATAAATGCAATGATTAAAAATAAAGATTTAATTAGAGATACAACCAGAGGAATTAATTAGGGAAATATTTAGAAATACGGTGATCGACATTAAACCATGCCTGTATATTACAAGAATAAATAAAATGATAATGTAAAAATATAGAAATCATAAAATGAACTTATCCCCCAGTTAAAACTGTTCAATAGGATATAGATAATATTTAAATTATCCGTGACCAATCACGCAAAAAACAAAAATCATAAAAAATAGAAATTTATATACACTCAAGTAAATCGATTATATACCTAAGAAAAAACAGTTAATAAACATCGTATAGGAACCAATGAAAAAATATAACAACGAAATTAAATCAAATCAATAAAACAACATATTAAAATAATAAGAATATTTTAATAAAAATCATGCAGAGATCAAAGAAACCTCATCCTTCAAGTCAGGTAAGGAAATAAAACATCTTTCTTACTAATGATTAATTTCTGCATTTCCTGTATGGCAATTACTACAAAAAACAGAGCTGTTCATAGAGTGAAAAATACTTATATAATAGAAAAAATATCGCAGAGCTAAAGAATAACGTATGAACCAACATAAACCCTATTGGAATCGTATGGTCCCTGAACTGACCGTCACTGATTTTTCTCGATCTCTGGATTTCTATCAAAGAATCCTCGGTTTCCAGTTACTTATTCGCCGTGATACCCCAGATTTCGCCTATCTAGAATTGGGCGAAGCACAGCTAATGCTTGAAGCACTACATGATGATGGTTGGAATACTGTCTCACTAAATTATCCTTTGGGAAGAGGTGTAAATTTTCAAATCGAAGTTGATGATTTAACTCCTCTACTTAACAACTTAAAAGCTAATGGCATAACACTATACCGAGAAGTTAAAGATAATCATTACCGTGTTGGTGAAGTACTTGCCTGCCAAAGGGAATGCCTGGTGCAAGATCCCGATGGCTATCTGCTACGTTTCAGCCAATTCATAGAGAACATAATGACATATTGAACGGTATATTCTTTTATTCCCGACAGTTCCGTCACTTTCTTTACACTTAAATGCTATTATGACTCTGGAAGAGATAAACAATATACCAATAAACACATTGCTTTTTATTGATTAATTATATTCAAGTTTAATAAATAATTTTAATTACTTACATCTAGAACCAACTAATTTAGATTATTTTCATTAGCTTAAATAGGACACCTTAGCGTTTAATTTATTTATAAAAATCCGCCCTTATTAAAGGGCGGAATAGAAATAACAGAAATAGAATTCTGTATAGCACTATAACTGTGCCATCTGAAAATCAATTAATTCTAGCCTCGATTAATTATTTATTCTCAAATATAACAGGGGTTGAGTGATCAGGAGTTGAATTATTAGGACCGTCAGAACCGATAAGACATGTCGTAGTGTGGGATGAAAAAATGACACATTTTATTGCACATATGGGGAAATGTGGCTTTAATATACAAGCATATATAGATGCAGAAAAAGTAGAAAAAAAAGTCAACATCAAAATAGTCATTATTAATCGACGCTGTAATCTATTTATCATCATATCACCTCGTTAAATGGTATATTTTTATTTCCATATATTTTACTCCTGAAACTAATTATAGAACAAGATTTAACCAAATAAATTCTTTTATCTTTTCGTTGATGAAGCGTTTAAGTTTTAATGAAATAATAAAATTATTTAGATAAATTAAACTTTAAATATTTCCAAAACACAAAAATATAGACATTATTTTGGAATTTTATCCAAACATAAAAACACAACCCTTAATTGCACTAATTTTTATATTAATATTAATTATATGATAAAATTACCAAAACAATTAAACAGAACATATAAAATTTTCCACTTCCTGCTGTTATCAGACAACAATTTGCTTGATACAGTTACGAAATTATTCACGAATCGGTCTGGTATCATAGATTGGTAATCAGACACCATAACCAATATTCAGATACAGACAAATTGAAAAATAGCATTCACCTTTTTATTCTTATCCTCTCTCTGTTAACAAATGAATAAACCATGTACAATACATGAATATTTTCTGAGTACGCGGCATCTCAAGAAACTATTTATTTTACCTTTTTTCAATAAGCAGGTTTTTCAAATGCATCAAACTGATGTTACTGAGCGTTCGCTCTTTTCGCTAAGTTGGCCGATTTTTATTGATATTCTCCTCCATCTGGCCACTTTATTAATTAACACCTATATGGTGAGCCATGTTTCTACTTCTTACCTGGCTGCTATGGCAGTAGGTAATCAGGTCTTTGACCTGTTTATCACTATTTTCAGCTTTATCAGTGTCGGTTGCAGTGTTGTTATTGCGCAATACATTGGTGCCGGCAAACGGGATAAGGCCAGTCAGGCGATCCATATTTCTATTGCATTCAACTTTTTACTTGGGCTTAGTTGTGCACTGATTACCATCTTCTTCGGCTATAAGATCTTGCATATTATGAATATGCCAGAACACCTGATGGAAGATGGTTTCAGCTATCTGCACATTCTGGGGATCTGCCTGATCCCGGAAGCCATTTCGATTATCCTGGCAACTTGTTTACGAGTTTATGGAAAATCCAAGCCGGCGATGTATGTTACGCTGATTGCTAACTTGCTGACGGTGCTGGGTAATATGATCGTCTTGTATGGTTTCTTCGGATTGCCTCAATATGGTCTGGAAGGTGTTGCCTGGTCTACCGTCTTTGGCCGGATTGTTGCTGTTATCCTGTTATTCTGTCTGCTAAGTTATGGCCTGCGGATTAAATTTAAACTGACAGGTTTCCTGCTTTGGTCAAAAAGTATATTGGGCAAAATTTTACATATCGGTTTACCCGCAGCGGGCGAAAATATGGTGTGGGTCCTGCAATATATGGCCGCCATAGCATTCATTGGATTGATGGGTGAAATTCCACTGGCAGCACAAACACTCTATTTCCAACTATCACTATTTGTCATGTTGTTTGGTATTGCCACCAGCATTGGTAACGAAATTATGGTTGGCCATCTGGTCGGTGCCAAACGGTTTGAAGATGCTTATATTCGTGGCTTTAATAGTCTGAAAATTGGCTGTATCGTGACCGTGGGTGTTGTCACCGCCTTCTGGCTGTTCAGGGTACCGATTCTGCATTTCTTGACGCAAGATGAATCCATCATAAAACTGTTGTTGCCACTATTCTTGCTGTCTGTTTTTCTGGAGCCAGTCCGTACCGCCAATATCATTATGGTAAACGCATTGCGCGCTTCCGGTGATGCCCGTTTCCCGCTATATACTGCGATGTTCTTTATGTGGTGTGTTGCTATTCCAATAGGGTATTTTCTTGGCATCAAGATGGAAATGGGGATCTTAGGTATTTGGATCGGTTTCTTCTGTGATGAATGGCTGCGTGGATTCGTTAATACTTGGCGTTGGAAATCTAAAAAATGGCAAACAAAGCGATTAGATCTTTAATCAACAGATTGTTGATGATTGAAATATTCTCCTAATCTCAACACTGAGGTTCCCTTCATCGGGAGCCCCAGTGTTGTATCCTTCTCAATTGATGATCTTATCATTCCATTACCCTCTATATAGAAGACACTTTTATTCGACCTGAATAAATAGTGATAAAGGGTATTGACCAAGAGAGTAATGTTTAATAGTCCCCAGATTTTAATAACAAAGAATTCGAGATTCCAGCGGGAACACAACCCTTCCTAGAGATTAATACTTTTCTTTACCATAATGCTCAGAATGGGGACCATAAAGTAAACCGCGACTACCGCCAGCTGTCAGTAAGCGATGACTTGTAATACCCGCAATCTCATGACCTTTATCGGTAATGGTATTCGCGATTTGTGAAACGACCGCAGACACCAAGATTCCAATAAGGCTACTATTTGAGTTATTTTGATTTTCCGTCGATGAAGCAACTGCCCGACCATTCCACAGTTGTTTACCACTGCGCAGATCCACTAGTTTAGCGGAAGCCGTTACACGGGTATCGCTGTTGATAACCTGATACTGCGTGCCGTACTCTTCAATATCCAGATAGAGCGCGGAATCTGCACCAAAAATATCATGCAGTTTTTTATAACTGATATTCTGAACATCCTGCCCCACGGTCACGCCATTTTGCTGAAATGTCTCTTCCACGACCGCAACCGGAAAAACATAATAACCCGATTCTGCCAATGGATAAGTCACTTGAGAAATCAGGCTGTGACCTGCTTTTACTTCCAAAGATTTATTCACTGCCGGCAAAACCAGAATGGATTTTGGTTTGCTCTCTTTAAATGCAGTGTAGTCATAAGGCGTAGTCTTGGCACACCCTGTCAGCACAAGCGCAGCTAATAAACTTAACGCCACGAGAATACGATTCATTGCATAGTTCCTTTATTTTTACTTAATAAAAAGTCCATAAATGGCGCTGATTCAGGAAACAGTTTTTTCTCTGCTTCAAACTGATGGAACGCTTCTGAAATACGACCCGTTTTGCTATACAGCAAACCCATCTGTGCATGCAATCCAGGCGGTACCGGTTTATCTTTCGCTTTCGCTTTTTCAATCACTTTCTGCAAAGCCTGTAACTGCTCTTCAAACCCCATCTTATCCTGTTGATAATACTGATAAACGGTAGGTTGGTACTGATCCCATTCATAAATCGTTTTTGGCTGAGTCGCACAACCCGCCAGGGCCATAGCTGCCAGCAATAAGCCCGCTTTTTTCATTAATACCATGAGAATATATCCCTATATTGCTTAGTTAGAAGGTTTCCATGCACCCGTTTCAATATTTTCAACCAGGCTGTTTACCGCTTCACGAATTGCCAGATCCAGCACTTTGCCATTCAGCGTGGAATCATAGCTGGCAGTGCCACCAAAACCGATAATTTCACGGTTGGATAATTTATATTCACCTGCACCTGCCACGGAGAAAACCACTTCGGACGTTTCCACATTCACCACATTCAACATGACTTTAGAATAAGCCACTTGTGATTTACCGCGTCCCAACAGGCCCCATAACTGATGATCGCCGACTTCTTTACGGCCAAATTCAGTCACATCACCGGTAATGACGTAGCTCGCACCTTTCAGCTTCTGTGATTTACCTTGTAAACCCGCTTCTGCTCTCAGCTCTGCCATATTGGTGCGTTCCAGAACGGTAAAGCGTCCGGTCTGCTGTAAATGGGTGATTAAAATTGTTTTAGATTGATTACCGAGACGATCAACGCCGTCAGAGAAAATCCCGTTTTGATAACTGGAACGGTTTTCAAACTTACCGATAGCAATTGGACTACGAATACCTTGATATACCGTGTTATAAGAATTTACTTTTTGCACCTGGACGGTATTGGAAGATTCGGTTGCACACCCTGATAATATTGCCGAAGCCAAACAAATTGAAGATAAAACCAACTTACTCTGCATAAAACCTATTCCTACAAAAAATGATTAGTGTATCCACCTAAAATACAAAAATAGGCAGATGACGCATTCCATTAAAGATTTATTTACATCAAAAATTATTATGGATAAGCCTAGGCTGTGTGACCAGCATTTTATGCTAAAACAATAAAAAACCATTTGTTGTATCACACTTTTATGATTAACTTTTATTCCCTCAGAGAATAAAATAACATTAACTTAAATTATAATTTAAATGTTTCATTAATATTTATACTGTTAATGAAATTACTGGAACTTAATATCAAAAGCATCTCGTTATTGATGATTAAATATCGTTCAAAAATAATCAATTAATTAAGTTAAATAAGTAAAATAGACGTATTTCTGTATATGGCAAACATAATGGAGAAAAACATGAATATTGTTGATCGTTTTATTTCTTATACCAAAATCAATACCACTACCAATAGCAAGCAAGGAACGGCAGGTATTATGCCCTCCTCTGAAGGCCAGAGAGTATTAGCCAAAAAATTAGGGAAAGAGCTAAAACAACTGGGATTACAGGATATTATTGTGCGAGATACCGCAATTGTCACGGCAACTCTGCCCGCTAATGTGGACTATTTCGTTCCGACGATCGCATTTTTTGGTCATCTTGATACCAGTGCCGAGCTGACCAATGATACTAAGGCTCAAGTCTTACCTTATAACGGCGGCGATCTATGCCTGAACAACGCGCTCAATATTTACCTGCGCCAAAGTGAATTCCCTGAGTTAAAAAACTACATTGGTGACGATATTGTTGTTACTGACGGCACCAGCTTGTTAGGGGCGGATAATAAAGCCGCTCTGGCCGCCATTGTGAACATGTTGCAATACTTCCGGCAAAATCCTGATGTTAAACATGGCACAATAAAAGTGGGTTTTGTCCCTGATGAAGAACAAGGGCTGCTGGGAGCAAAAGCTTTTGATGTCAATGCATTTGGTGCCGATTTTGCTTATACCCTTGATTGCGGAGGAATTGGTGAACTGGTTTATGAGAATTGGAATGCTGGTGACGTAGAAATTATTTTCACTGGGCAACCGGCACACCCAATGTCCGCTAAAGGCAAACTGAAAAACTCCCTGCTGATGGCACACAAATATATTGCCATGTTGCCAGGCGGTGAAGCCCCTGAATATACCGAAGGCCGGGAAGGTTATTATTGGGTAAAACAGATACAAGGAAACAACGCCCGTACTATGCTGAAACTGGATGTTCGTGATTTTACTGAAGCGGGTTATGAATATCGGATGACGTTCCTGAAAAATCTGTCAGATAGCTGTACCGCCCTGTGGGGAGAAGGAAGTGTACAATTCAAGATGACGGCTCGTTACACCAATGTTTACAACAGTCTGCAAGGGGAAAACCGTTATCCAATTGATATCGCTATTGCCGCTTATGAAAAATGCGATATTACCCCGCGCCCAATTCCCATGCGTGGCGGCTATGATGGCGCCGTTCTTTCCCAGAAAGGTTTACCTTGCCCGAATCTCTTTACTGGCGCACATAATTTCCATTCAATTTATGAATATTTGCCGGTGAAATCCCTGTATGCGGCTAGTGAAGTTGTGAAAACGATAGTGGAATTAACGACAGCCCGGTTTGCTCCAGGAGCGGATATATGATGCCAATCCCCTCGATATTGACAGAATAATTTACCGGGCGATAAACATCGGACAGCTCGTCTGGTTAAACTGCCCAAGTTTTTGGGGCAGTTCACCATGGCCGGGAGCAAGTACTACCCGGCTATTTCCTGCATGGATTGCTTCACAAATTCCGCAAATGGCTTCACGTTTTTTCCTACCGAAGCCGATTCCAGCGCCGAGAGATACTGCGTTCTATTTTTAAATTTAATCACCGTCCAAGGGTATCCACCAATTACCAGCAAGAAGTTCATTAAAAATCTGGCAGTGCGGCCATTACCATCAGGGAACGGGTGAATGTAACCCAGGAAAAGATGACCTAAGATGGCCTTTACTGCAAAATATTCCTCATTAGCGATCAGCGCTTTCAGTACTTCCATACAATCCATTAGCTGCTCGCTGGCTGGCGGTACATGCATTGAAGTACGGATATAGATCGGCCCTTTTCGGAATCCCGCCAAATCCAGTCTGTTAATAATTCCGGCATCCACACAGGGGTTAAACAATGCGGTGAACCAGTCAGTCAGGCCAACATCGACTAGATAACGGATGTCCAAGCTCTCCCTATCCTCATATGCTTCACGCAGCAACTCTTTGACCTTATTGAAAGCATCGTAATAACCTCTGGCAGCCAGTGCGTCCTTCTGCTCCTTATCCCTTTGGATGGTATCCGGCGACCAGTCACCATTAGATAAACGCTCAATTAACTCTGGCGTAACCTTGTAACCTTCGATAGATAGCGAGTTGTAGGCATCGCTCACGTAGAGACTGCTCATCATCGCGTGAGTCTCTTCGATTGCGCGCCCAAAGAAGTCAAAAGGAGGTAGGAAGCCGTCAAACACCTCGATCACGTCCTGTCTCATTTCCTGCCACAGAATTCGCACACGAACTGCGCTTGGGGATTCTCCCCGACCAGCACCTACAATTATCGGAGCATGGTCAAACGGGTTAACCCGCTTAACGCCTTCAAAACCAGCTCCCTCCATGATGGTTTGTAGTTTCCGGCTTTCAGCTTTCATCTTTAATTGTTCGTAGGCACCAATTAATCTGTTTCCCGATGCAAGGTTCTTGGTTGTCAGCAACGCCTCTGAAAGCAAACTCAGATCAGCATTCTGGAGCGCCAATTGGATATTTAAGGGATTAGCTCTAAAGGTTTGTGGGCCAGTTTCAACTAACGCACTTTCCAATGAATGAGCATTAATACCATTCACCTTGGCAGTCTTACAGGGAATTCTTCCCTTGATGATCACCATGCTCATGTTATTCGGCAGGTTAAGCGTGCGTGGTGTCGTATCTGTGGTGTAGACGATCACTTGGTTTGATAAAGCGTTGTTTGCCGTATGCAAGTCGAGAGAGGCTTCTGGACTCAACCAATAATCATCCCCGAAGATACTTTCAATGTACTGCCCTACAAACGACCAAATAGACTCATACCAAAGCACTGAGTCGCCAGTTTGCTCAGTCGTGAGGTCTGCATCCAGGAGATACCATCCCCTGATAATTTGCTTAAGATAGCCTTTCTTGACGAGAAAAGTGCGTTGCTTATCAGTGATTGATCTGGAGTTGAGCACATTGCCCACAGCCGCATTACTCGCCGCCTTCAGTGCTTCTGCTAACCTTTCGTTTCCCGTTTTTGCCATATTCTTTCCCCACCAGATGCTTAATAATTAGCTGTTATGAAAATGCAAAATTAGTTTTTACGCTATTACGTTTATAGCTTTTATGATCTTATATTTCTAGCTTTTACGATCTTGCATTTCTCGCTGTTGCGCTAAAATCTAGTAAACAAAGGGGGGGAAGGTTGGCGTACGCTGGAACACGAGCTTCTGACTTAAATATATCGCAATCTTGTCACTAATGATTTCATAACATAACAATAAAACAATATTAATATTATTTCTCATTTTGCAACCATTTTATCCATATTTAGCAACATAATACGCTTTATGATACTATGGATAATGATAACCTCAGGTAGTTTATAACTCATCAATGCAGTGGGTTCTCCGCGATACCCAGGAGTGTTTTGAATGAAAAACGGGGCGGGCTATGAAAGCAATTTCGCCTGATTCGTCAAGGTGTTATTGCATAAAAAATAAAGCAATGTCGTCATTCAAAAAATAAGGAGAAGACCGATGCAGGTCAGCAGAAGAGCTTTCTTCAAGATCTGCGCGGGTGGTATGGCGGGAACAACAGTCGCCGCGCTGGGATTTGCTCCCGCCGTGGCGCTGGCTGAAACTCGTCAGTACAAACTACTGCGCTCACGTGAAATTCGTAATAACTGCACTTATTGTTCCGTTGGCTGTGGCATTCTGATGTACAGCTTGGGTGATGGCGCGAAAAACGTCAAAGAAAGCATTTTTCATATCGAAGGCGATCCGGATCATCCGGTCAGCCGGGGTTCTCTGTGCCCGAAAGGCGCTGGGGTGCTCGATTATATTCGCAGTAAAAACCGTCTCCAATACCCCGAGTACCGCGCTCCGGGTTCTGATCAATGGCAACGTATCCGTTGGGATCAAGCGATCGAACGCATTGCCCGTCTGATGAAAGATGACCGTGACGCCAACTTTGTTGAGAAGAATGAACACAATGTCACCGTCAACCGCTGGCTGACAACGGGTATGCTCTGCTCATCTGCTGCCAGTAATGAAACTGGTATTCTCGATCAGAAATTCACCCGCGCTTTGGGCATGATCGCCATTGATTGTCAGGCGCGCCTTTGCCACGGCCCGACGGTCTCTGCCCTAGGGCCAACGTTTGGCCGCGGTGCCATGACCAACAACTGGGTCGATATCAAAAACGCCAATGTTGTCCTGATCATGGGCGGAAACGCCGCCGAAGCGCATCCGGTAGGTTTTAAATGGGTGATTGAAGCCAAAATCAAAAACAATGCGCAAGTGATTGTGGTCGATCCGCGTTTCAATCGCAGTGCCGCCGTCGCTGATTTTTACGCACCGATCCGTGCCGGCTCAGATACTGCATTCTTACTGGGTGTGATCCGCTATTTGATGCTTAACAACAAAATCCAGTCTGAGTATGTTAAGGCTTACACCAATGCGGGTTTGATTGTTCGTGAAGATTATCAGTTTACAGACGGTTTATTCAGCGGCTTTGATCAAGCTACCAAAAGCTATGACCGATCTTCATGGCATTACGAAACCGATGAACAGGGTTATGCCAAACGGGATGACACCTTGTCTCATCCACGCTGTGTATGGAACTTGCTGAAAAATCACGTTGAACGTTATACCCCGGAACAGGTTTCCAACCTGTGTGGGACTTCAAAAGCGGATTTCCTCTATATCTGTTCTCAACTGGCAAGTACCTCGGTCACCAACCGCACTGCAACCATTCTTTATGCACTGGGCTGGACTCACCACACCGGTGGTGCTCAGATTATTCGTGCCGCCGCAATGGTTCAGTTACTGTTAGGTAACGTGGGAATGCCGGGCGGTGGTGTTAACGCATTGCGTGGTCACTCCAATATTCAGGGCTATAGTGACCTTGGTTTATTGTCGCTTAACCTGCCCGGTTATCTGCCTCTGCCGAGTGAAAAACAGGAGAACCTGGCAACCTATCTGGCGCAAACCACACCGAAAACCTTGGTGCCAAATCAGGTTAATTACTGGAAAAACACACCAAACTTCTTTATTAGCTTGTTAAAAGGTTTCTGGGGCGAACACGCCACAGCAGAAAATGACTGGGGTTACGACTGGCTGCCTAAATGGGATAAAAGCTACGATATTCTGACTCAGGCCGAATTAATGACTCAAGGCAAAATGAACGGCTACATTGTTCAGGGTTTTAATCCGCTGGCGGCATTCCCGGATAAAAATAAATCCAGCAGAGCACTATCAAAACTGAAATATCTGGTGGTTATCGATCCACTGGTCACAGAATCATCTAACTTCTGGCAGCACCACGGTGAGATGAATGATGTCAATCCGGCGGATATTCAAACCGAAGTTTTCCGCCTGCCCTCTTCCTGTTTTGCCGAGGAGAATGGATCAATTGCCAACTCCGGTCGCTGGCTGCAATGGCACTGGGCGGGCGCTCATCCACCGGGAGAAGCGTTACACGACGGTAAAATTCTTGGCAAGCTGCTGATGCGTCTGCGTGAACTCTACCGTGAAGAAGGTGGCGCTTATGCTGATCCTATTATGAATCTGTCGTGGGATTACCAAAATCCGGAAGATCCGACACCGGAAGAGATTGCCCGTGAAGCTAACGGTAAAGCATTAGCGGATATTAAAGACGAAAACGGCAATATCATACTGAAAAAAGGTCAGCAACTTTCCGGGTTCTCTCAACTGAAAGATGATGGTTCCACCTCCAGTTTCTGTTGGGTTTACACCGGTTGTTGGACCGAACAAGGTAACCAGATGGCTCGCCGTGATAACTCAGATCCATCCGGTTTGGGCTGTACTCCGGGCTGGGCGTGGGCATGGCCGCAAAACCGTCGGGTGCTCTACAACCGCGCATCGGTTGATCCACAAGGCAAACCGTGGGATCCGAACCGCGAGCTGATCAAATGGGATGGCAACAAATGGCGTGGCTTTGATGTTGTTGATTACAGCAACGCTGCGCCGGGAACCCATGTCGGACCGTTTATCATGCAACCAGAAGGCGTCGCCCGCCTGTTTTCCATTGATAAAATGGCTGACGGGCCATTCCCTGAACATTATGAGCCGATCGAATCCCCTATCGGCACCAATCCACTCCACCCGAATGTGATCTCTAACCCGGTTGCCCGCATCTTTCATGCCGATGCTGCTTATATGGGAGAAGCGAATGAATTCCCTTATGTCGCAACGACTTATTCCATTACCGAACTGTTCCGTCACTGGACAAAACACGCGCAGCTTAATGCTGTGGTTCAGCCCGAACAATTTATTGAAATCGGTGAAAAACTGGCGGCAGAAAAAGGCATTATTCAGGGTGATGAAGTCAAAGTGTCTTCTAAACGCGGTTTTATCAAAGCCAAAGCAGTTGTCACCAAACGAATTCAGCAACTGACCATTAACGGTAAGCAAGTTGAAACCATTGGTATCCCTTGCCATTGGGGTTTTGCTGGGGCAACCCAGAAAGGTTTTTTGGCAAATACGCTCACCCCTTCCGTGGGTGATGCCAACGCACATACGCCGGAATACAAAGCGTTTCTGGTGAATGTGGAAAAGGTCTAACAGGAGCGAATTATGGCAATGCAATCTCAAGACATTATTCGTAAATCCGCCACTCATTCCTTTACCCCGGCACCTCGTGTGCGTGATCATCAGGAAGAAGTGGCAAAACTGATCGATGTTACCACCTGTATTGGCTGTAAAGCCTGTCAGGTGGCCTGTTCAGAATGGAACGATATCCGTGACGAAGTGGGTTTTAACGTCGGTGTTTATGATAACCCAACCGATCTGACCGCTAAATCATGGACCGTGATGCGGTTCTCCGAAGTGGAAGAACACGGCAAACTGGAGTGGCTTATCCGCAAAGATGGCTGTATGCACTGCGCTGATCCGGGCTGCCTGAAAGCATGTCCGTCAGAAGGGGCGATTATCCAGTATGCGAACGGCATTGTGGATTTCCAGTCAGAACACTGTATCGGCTGTGGTTATTGTATCGCGGGTTGCCCGTTCAACGTGCCGCGGATCAATAAAGAGGACAACCGGGCATATAAATGTACCCTGTGTGTTGACCGTGTTGGTGTCGGCCAGGAGCCTGCTTGCGTAAAAACCTGTCCGACCGGGGCAATCCATTTCGGCACTAAAGAAGATATGAAAAATCTGGCGTCTGAACGGGTCACTGAACTGCAAGGCCGTGGTTATCAGAACGCGGGGTTATACGATCCCGCAGGTGTTGGCGGCACGCATGTTATGTACGTCCTGCATCATGCGGATAAACCGCAGCTTTATCACGGTTTGCCAGATAATCCGACCATCAGCCCAACCGTGACTTTCTGGAAAGGTATCTGGAAACCACTGGCAGCGGTGGGTTTCGCCGCAACATTCGCTGCCAGCCTCTTCCACTATGTCGGCATTGGTCCAAACCGCACCAGCGAAGAAGACGAAGAACATGCCCGTCAGGATGATGAAACACCGGCAAAATCCGCTAATCGGGAGGAACTGTGATGAAAAAGCAGGATACCATTCTCCGCCACTCACCGATTGAGCGGGTGAATCACTGGTCAGTGGTGATCTGTTTTCTGTTTACTGCTATCAGTGGGTTGGGGTTCTTCTTCCCCTCTTTTAACTGGTTAATGAATATTTTCGGCACACCGCAGTTAGCACGGATACTGCATCCGTTTATCGGCTCAATGATGTTTTTGTTGTTTATCTTTATGTTTTTCAGATATTTCAAACATAACTTTATTGACAAAGAAGACATTGTCTGGCTGAAAAACATCCATAAGGTGCTGAGAAATGAGGAAGCCGGCGATATCGGCCAATATAACCTGGGTCAAAAAGGTATTTACTGGTCTATCAGCGGCTGCCTGATCTTACTGGCTATCAGCGGCGTGATTATCTGGCGTCCCTATTTTGCCGATTTCTTCTCTATTTCGCTGATCCGGCTTGCACTTTTGGTGCACTCTCTGGCCGGCGTTGGCCTAATCCTGCTGATTATGATACATGCCTATGCCGCATTTTGGGTGAAAGGCTCTATCCGATCGATGGTGGAAGGCTGGGTAACCCGCGGCTGGGCGAAGAAACATCATCCTCGCTGGTATAGAGAAATTCGTCAAAAAGAGCAGCAGGAAGAGAAAAACTCTTAGCCCATTTTCTTGCTGAATTTACCTGAACCATGCCATGTGAATAACTGACAGAGATATTCCAGCATGGTTCTTTATTATTTGCAATAATACCCGATATTGGTAGTGAAATGTTTTGATATTTTATATTTAATTGATATAAATCATTATCTTATTCTGTCATTCCTGTTTAAACTATCTAATGTAAAAGCCACTTACAATTATTTTTATAATTGTTGGTTTTTTTTACTCAATTTTCTTCTTTTCTCTGTTTATAACAGAATAAAAAGAAATTAAAATTAGTTAATTACAATACTTCACTATGATCTATCAATTTATGTCATTAAAAAGTAATTTCTATTTTTCACTTATACCTGATCGATTATTCTGTAACGTGAAAATGTTCTCCCGTTACCTTCTTACTGGCGAATCAATCTGCATAGTGAAATACACTGACTATAATACGAACCTCAAAAAATAGGATTGTTGCATTATCATGCTGCATCTCTTCCCTATAACACTTACATTCTTAACGGAAATAATAAGCGAGAGCCATTATGGAAACGGCAAAAAACAACCATATCATGGTCGCAGATTCTCCTGCGGCAAAACGGGCAAACATGACTGAAAGTGAATGGCGGGAGGCTATCAAGTTCAACAATCTTGATGCTGGCTGGGTCATCATGAGTATCGGCATGGCAATCGGTGCCGGTATTGTCTTCCTACCGGTTCAGGTTGGTTTAATGGGATTGTGGGTTTTCCTGCTATCCTCGGTGATCGGTTATCCGGCGATGTACCTGTTCCAACGTCTGTTTATCAACACGCTGGCAGAATCCCCCGAATGTAAAGATTATCCCAGTATTATCAGCGGCTATCTCGGAAAAAATTGGGGAATTTTGCTGGGTACACTCTATTTTGTTATGCTGGTCATTTGGATGTTTGTTTACTCAACAGCCATCACCAATGACAGCGCTTCCTATCTGCAAACTTTCGGTGTCACTGACGGCCTGCTATCTGACAACCCTCTCTACGGGCTGGTACTGATTTGTATTCTGGTTGCGCTTTCATCCAGTGGTGAACGGCTCCTGTTCAAATTATCCAGCTTTATGGTGTTGTCCAAACTGCTTGTCGTCGCGGTACTTGGTTTATCCATGATAGGCATGTGGCACTTATATAATATCGGCGCACTGCCACCAGCTGGAACGCTGATAAAACAGGCGATCATTACGCTGCCATTTACCCTGACTTCCATTCTGTTTATTCAAACCTTAAGCCCAATGGTTATCTCTTACCGCCATCACGAGAAAAATCGTGAAGTTGCCCGCTATAAGGCATTAAGAGCAATGAATATCGCCTTTGGCGTCCTGTTCTGTACGGTCTTCTTCTATGCAGTTTCATTCACCTTAGCGATGGGACATGATGAAGCGGTTCAAGCTTATGAACAAAATATCTCTGCTCTGGCAATTGCGGCAAAATTCTTCCCCGGTGGCTGGGTAACGGTTATCAGTGTCTTGCTGAATATCTTTGCGGTGATGACCGCCTTCTTTGGCGTTTATCTTGGCTTCCGTGAAGCAACCCAAGGCATAGTGATGAATATTCTGGCGCGGATCATGCCAGCAGAAAAAATCAATAAAAACTGGGTACAAAAAGGCATCATGGTTTTCGCTATTCTGCTGGCTTGGGGAGCGATTATTCTGAATGCACCAGTACTGAGTTTTACTTCAATCTGTAGCCCAATATTCGGTATGGTCGGTTGCCTAATCCCAGCTTATTTGGTCTACAAAGTGCCAACGTTGCACAAATATAAAGGAATATCGCTAATCTTGATTATCTTTACCGGATTCCTATTGTGTATCTCACCATTGCTGGCATTTTCCTGAATTAAAAAAATATTCATTGAATTGAACGCAGTCTGGTAACAGACTGCGTTTATTAGTCGAATCCGCCCAATATTAAAAACGATTAAAGAAATAGGCTTTGATTTTAATATCATTGGAATATATGTTATCCTCTGGTTTTAAACCTGAAAAATAAAAGAAAAAGAAAAGGTATTAAAGCTTTTGGCTTTTTTATCAAGGTCGGATTTAACTCGGTAAATGCGAGTTTTTAGCGGGGGATTTAATGGTATTTAAACGAAAATTATTAACCGTTAAAAGAGAGTTGAAAAGAAATTCACATATAAAAGAATATTATCCGAAAGGAATAGGTATTAAAGCGTTTTATCGACGGTTGTTTTACGGATAAAACTCTAAAAGTAATGTAATAAAAAAGGGATAAAACGGTTAATGTGGCAGGATTTGAACTCTGAAAAAAATCCCGTATTAAAAGGGGTGAAAACGAAGATTAAAATTTTATGCGCGATTTATTTTACATTTACCTAACCTGCCATGAGTATTTAAAAATGCAAGTAAAAAGGCATTAAAGCTTTTGGCTTTTTTTATCAAGGTCGGATTTAACTCGGTAAATGCGAGTTTTTAGCGAGGGATTTAATGGTATTTAATCGTAAATGATTAACCGTTAAAAGAGAGTTGAAAAGAAATCCACATATAAAAGAATATTATCCGAAAGGAATAGGTATTAAAGCGTTTTATCAACGGTTATTTTACGGATAAAACTCTAAAAACCATGCAATAAAAAAGGGATAAAACGGTTAATGTGGCAGGATTTAAGTGCTGAAAAAGGCGGGTAAAACAGCGTTGGTAAAGATAAAAAGTGGAGAGATTTAGGGTTT